>CAZDZU010000032.1:9191-11167 GCA_964509995.1 uncultured Eubacteriales bacterium
CCATTAACCAGAACCAGACCTTCCCTGATGGCCTTCTGAATCTGGGCCCGGCTTACCTCTGGCAACCTTTTTTTGAGAAACAGGTCCAGGCGGTCGTGACTGCTTGATTCTACCCTGAATTTTTTCTCAATCACTTTTTCTATGTCTCAACAGCCTGTATAGAATAATCCCGGCGGCCAGTCCGGCCAGACAGTAGAGCTGCGGCAGCGACAGACTGCTCAAGGCGGTCTCCCCTTTTAATAAGTAAGCCCTGGCTTCATGGTCTCCACGGAAATACTCGGTAAAAAAACGGATGATGGAGTAATTAATAATATAAAGACTGAAGACCTGGCCTGAAAATTTTCTGCGCTTCAGAACCGCAAACAGAATCAGGAAGTTTAAAAAATTCAGACCGGCCTCATAAAGCTGGACCGGATGCAGGGGAATATTGAGGGGAATGCCCGTCAGCTCGTGCGCATATTCGCTCCTGTATACCACCGCCCAGGGCAGTGAGCATTCGCGGCCGTAACAGCAGCTGGCCGAAAAACAGCCCAGCCGACCAAAACCATGCCCCAGAGCTATGGCCGGAGCAACCAGGTCAGCCACGGGCCACAGTGGTATTTTCTTTTTGCGAAAATAGATGATGGCAAAAATTACCCCGAAGGTCAGACCTCCCTGAAAGACTCCCCCCGACCTGGCCAGCGACAGGAGTTCTCCCGGATTTTCCAGATAATAAGAAAAGTGACTGAAAAACAGAATCAATTTCGCCCCGATCAGGGAAATCAGGATTATCCAGAAAGCAGCATCAAGCAGTTTATTGGTGTCATAATTGAATTTTCTGGCCTGGACATAGATGAACCAGAGTCCCGCGGCCACCCCCAGAGCCATGAAAAAGCCGTAGGTGTGGACGGTTACCGGGCCGATTCGGAAGAGGATGGGGAACATTTCTTCTGACTCCTGAAAAGATTAAATACCAGCAGGACCGCCCCGACGGTGATACAGCTGTCGGCCAGATTGAAGAACGGCCAGTGAAATCTACCGGCATAGAAGTCGAGAAAATCAATCACATAGCCCCTGAATATCCTGTCCAGAATATTCCCCATGGCTCCGCTTATAATCAGGGCAAAGGAAATTCTGGTCAGGAACATTTCGGGCGGGGTTTTCAGGAAATAATAAGTAACCGCAGCAAAGGCCAGCAGAGCCCCGACATTAAGTAAAACCAGGGCCAGAGAACTGGTACTGTTACCCAGGAATCCAAAAATGGCTCCGCGGTTATGGACCCTGGTCAGATTGAAAAACCCCGGAATTACCTCCACCACCTGATAGAGAACCAGAGACCTGGCCACCAGTAATTTGGATAGCTGGTCAAGAGACAGCCAGAAAAAAATGAAAAGGAAATAAAAATAATTTTTTTTAAAAATAGTCATGGCTTCAGTTTCATTTCATCTCTGAGCACCCGGGCGCAACGCTCACAGAGAGCCGGATAATCAGGTTCCTGCCCGACACTGACAGAATAATTCCAGCAGCGCTCACATTTATTACCACTGGCTCTGGAAACCTGGACTTTCAGCTCTCCGTCCACAGCGGCGCTGACCTCCACCTCGGAAACAATAAACAGGGCCGGCAGGTCCGCCTTGAATTCTTCCAGCAGGTCAAGGACCTCTTCTGGAGCCTGAAAGATAAGTCTGGCTTCCAGGGAATTGCCTATCAGCCTGGCCTCCCTGGCTTTCTCCATTTCCTTCTGGGCCTGCTCTCTTACTTCAAGCAGGCGGTCGACCTTCTTCATCATTTCCGGCTCCAGCCAGGGCTGGCTGTCCCCGGGAAAAGAGCAGAGATGAACCGAGGCCGCCTTTTCTCTGAAATCTGGCATGGCTTCCCAGGCCTCGTCCGCGGTGAAGGGCAGGATGGGCGCCATCAACCTAAGAGTATTCTCCAGCACCCGGAACATGGCCGTCTGCCCAGAACGGCGAAATTTCGATTCGGGACCTGAACAGTAC
>CAZDZU010000033.1:0-11129 GCA_964509995.1 uncultured Eubacteriales bacterium
TGGCTAGGTCCAGGGCAGCAGTCATCCGCTCAATGGCCAGCGGATATTCCTGCCGGATATAAATAAAGCCACGGGCGGCGCCAACGGCATAACCACCAATTATCATTCCTTCGATAATGCTGAAGGGATTGCTTTCGAGAAGTCCCCGATCCATATAGGCACCGGGGTCGCCTTCATCTCCGTTGCAGATTAAATACTTTTCTGCCTGTCCGGTTTCCCGGGCCAGGCGCCACTTGAGACCGGTAGGAAAGCCAGCCCCGCCCCGGCCCCGAAGTCCCGAGGACAGAATCAGATTGATGACTTCGGGCGGAGAAAGGCCCGAAAGCACTTTTTCCAGAGCCAGAAAGCCCCCGTGTTCCAGATAACTTGCCAGGCTCTCCGGGTCAAGGGTCAGCTGCCGGTCGAGAAGCCAGCGAACCTGTTTTTTAAGAAAAGGCAAATCATCGAGAAGCGGCAGAACCTGCTGGCCGGAACTGTCCTTAAAAGCCAGATCCGGAACAACCCGTCGGTGGATCAGCGTTTCCTCCACCAGAATCGGAATTTTTTCCGGAGTCAGACAGGGGTAAAAAATTCTTTCGGGAAAGATAACCACATCGGGCTCTAATTGGCAAAGTCCATGACAGCCGGTGAGTCGAAGCTCAACCCGGCCTTCAAGACCTCGCCTTCGGATTTCTTCGGCCAGGGCCGCAGCCACCGGCAGGGCTCCCGAGGCCCGGCCGCAGCTGGCAGCCGAAACGCTGACCAGTCGTTCCGGCCTGGGTGCGGTTTGCAGACTGGCCCGCAACGATTTCAATTCGCTGACCGTTCCGATTCTTTTCCGGTTCATCATTTGTTATTTATTCCCGGTCAGTTTTTTCACAATTTCCGGAACTCTATCCGGCCGCACTTTTCCCCGATATTCTCCGTCAATAACCACCACCGGTGCCAGAGCGCAACAACCGAGGCAATTAACTGAGGTGAGGGCCACATCTTTCTCCGGATCCTCCTGACCAGGGACAACACCCAGAAGACGTGAAAATTCAGCCACCAGCTCCGGAGCCCCGCGGACGTGACAGGCTGTCCCCTGACAGACAGTCACCCGGTGCCGGCAACCTGGTTTCAGCCTGAAAGCTGCATAAAAGGTGACCAGGCCGTAAATCTCAGCGGGAGAAACAGCAAAATAATCAGCGGCCCTGTTTAAGGCTTCCTCCGGCACATAACCGAACTCCTCTTGAACCCTGTGCAAAAAGAGAACCAGATGTCTTCTCTCAGCCGGCAGCGAGGCCAGAATTATTTCTACCTTTTCAATCAAATTATCTCTGCTTTCCATCATCCAGAAAATCCGGGCTGGAATGGACAATTTTCCCATCAACCATCGTCACAAGCACTCTGGTTTTAATAATATCTTCGGGCGGGATACGGAAAAGGTCGCGGTCCAGCACTACCAGGTCGGCCAGCTTGCCCGCCTCCAGCGATCCTTTTTCTTTTTCTGAAAATTCGGCGTAAGCCGCCCTGATTGTATAAGACCTGATAGCCTCTTCCAGGCTGACCTTTTCTTCCGGAATCCAGCCGTCCGGATTCCGGTTGTCAAGGGTCCTCCGGGTGACCGCAGCGTAAATTCCGGTCAGGGGGTTGAGAGGAGCCACAGTCCAGTCTGAACCAAAAACCAGCACTGCTCCCGCCCGCTGCAGCGATTTGAAAGCGTAAGTGGTCCGGGCCCTTTCCGGACCGATTTTCCTTTCAGCCCAGCAGCCGTCGTCTATAGCCTGGTAAGGCTGGACAGAAGCGATCAACCCCAGCCGTCCAAAGCGTTCAATATCAACCCTTCTCAAATGCTGGCAGTGCTCGACTCTCCAGCGCCGGTCGCGCGGCCCGTGCTCGGCCAGTATCTTTTCCATCATGTCCAGCAGAATGGCATTAGCCCGGTCACCGATGGCATGAATAGCCACCTGGAGTCCCGCCCGGTCGGCCAGTCGCAACCTCTGTTCCATAATTCCTTCCGGAAACATGTGAGAAGCCAGCAGCCCGCTTTCCCGGGGATTATCGGAATATGGTTCGAAGAAAAGGGCAGTGGCTGAACCCAGTGAGCCGTCGACAAAGCCTTTCAGCCCGGCCAGTCGCAGGAAAGGATGTCCGAAACCAGATCTTATTTTTAGCCGTAGAAAGCTATCGATTTCGGGAATCTGAAAATAAACATAAAGCCTGGAAGTTAGCTCACCAGATTCCAGAAGTTCCTGGTAAACTTCAAAACTTGAGGCATCCGACATGTCATGGATGGAAGTGACTCCGTTGGCGGCGGCTTCTTTAAGAGCGGTTCTGACCGCTTCCTTTTTTTCTTCGAAAGAAGGAGCGGGAATGACGGCAAACACCAGGTCTGCGGCTGCATCCTTCAGAATTCCGGTCGGCTCCCCGGTCTTCGGGTCGCGGACGATTTCCCCGCCCGGCGGGGAGACAGTATCGCGGTCAATTCCGGCCAGCTTCAGAGCCAGCGAGTTGACCAGCACCATGTGGCCGTCAAAGCGATTGACACAGACCGGATGGTCGGGAGTTACCGCATCTATCCACTCCCTGCCCGGTAGAACCGGAGGAGAAAACTGTTCATGGTCCCAGTCGCCGTTCAGAATCCAGGAGCCCGGGGGAAGCTTGCGGGCTTTAGCCTCAATCCGGCTGACGAATTCTTCCCGGCTGCGGCAGTCCCGCAGCTGGACCGAACGCAGAGCCAGACCGCCGTTCAGAAAATGGGTGTGGGCATCGATAAATCCCGGAAGCACCAGTCGTCCTCTCAGGTCCAGAACCCTGGTCCCTGGCCCGGCAAGCTTCTTTATCTCTGAATTGCTTCCGGTTTTTACTATTCTATTCTGAATTACGGCCAGGGCCTCAACTTCAGGCCTGTCTTCGGTTCCGGTCCAGACATGCCCGTTGAGCAGGATGATGTCGGCCATGGTTCCTCCTTGTTTCAGGCAGCCAGAGAGAATCAGACCGCCCGCCAGTATCAGCAGAAAAACTCTGCTCAGGGTCCTAATCATGCTGTTCTTCCTCCGGTTAAATTCCCGCCTGACTCGGAAGCTCCGGTTTGCCGGCTGCGAACGGTTGCTCTTAATTCCTTCCGGGCGAGCTCTGGTCTGTAAACCCGGACCGGCTCATTTTCCATTTTAGACCTTTTAAAAATTCCAGGCTTCAAGGTTCAAGCTCCAGGCAGGAAAAATCTTCCGGGATAAAAAGTCGGCCGCTGTAATTTTTCCTGATTTCAGTTTCCACTTCTCCAGAAGAAAAATCCAGATCGCTGAAAAAATGACAGGGGACCAGCATCCTGAGGCCGGCCCGGGCCGCCGCCTCTCCCAATTCCAGAGAGTTGCTGTGCATTGTTCTCAGAAAAGGCAGTTCGTCCAGATAGCGGGAGGGAGTGCTGCAATCATGTATCAGACAGTCGACGCCAGCGGCCAGCCGGAACAGCGGTTGATGAACTGGCGTGTCCCCCGAATAGATAACTCTACCCTCAGGAGTATCAAAGACAAAGGCCAGAGATGAAGAATGATGGGGCACCGGCCAGCCGGTCACAGCATGCCCGGGTGACAGTTCCACCCTCAGGCCGGGGTCCAGAACCGCCGGCTCCACCCGGTAAAAAATTTTTTCTTTCCTCAGACGGAAAAGGTCAAGAAGCTGCAGGGAGAAATCAATCGTCTCGGCCGAGCCGAAAAGCCGGACCGTCTTTTCCTCCAGCATCAGGCTGTGGACGAAAGCTGGCAGACCGTAAATATGGTCGGCATGGATGTGGCTGACAAAGATGGCCGAGACTGCCTGTGGCTTTCGGCTGGCTGTAATGATCTTGCGGGTAAGGGAACCCGGACAATCCACCAACCAGAGCTCTCCGGCTGTTTCCAGAAGAAAGCTCGTATTGTCCCGGCAGCTCGTGGGAACTGCTCCTCCGGTTCCCAGGAAAACAATCTTCATCACACGCCTTTCTTAATTCAGCAGAAAACTCTTTATAAAAAATTTCAGGGAATAAATCAACCGCCCGGGCCGCCGGACAGAAACTGAATTGACAGAAAGCGGGGGCTGGGATAGATTTTAAGCCTGATTTTTCTGGAAGAAGTGATAATTGAAAATGAACGGGACAGCAAAATGGCTCCGGGTTTCCTCGCCGGGAAGAATCTGCCTGTTCGGCGAGCACCAGGACTACCTGAATCTGGAGGTCATCGCCTCGGCCATCAGCCTCAGATTTTACATCGAAGGCCGCCCGACCGGGGGTCGAGAATTCATAATTCACCTCCCAGACACCGGGGAGGAGGAAAGTTTTATTCCTGAACGGGAGCTTCCCTACCTCAAGCCGAGGCATTACCTGAGAAGCGCGGTCAATGTCCTGCTGCGTCTGGGAAGCCGTTTCCCGCAGGGCTGGGAAATTACCATGCGCGGAGAAATCCCGATCAACGCCGGCACCTCCAGTTCCTCGGCCATGGTGGTGGCCTGGACCAGATTCCTGCTGGAAATCTGCGCTGGCCGGAATCTATTTTCAGAACCGGAAGACGTGGCCGACCTGGCCCACCGGGCAGAGGTGCTGGAGTTCAGGGAACCCGGCGGCAAAATGGATCATTATACCTCGGCTCTGGGCGGAACTGTCTGGATTCAGTTTAAGGAGGGCTTGAAGCTCAACCGCCTGACTTCTCCGCCCGGGACTTTCGTCCTTGGAGATTCGCTGGAAAAAAAAGACACCACTGGCACCCTGGGTTCGGTCCGGGAGAGAGTCACCAGGGGACTGGAAATATTAAAAAAAGAAGATCCGGAACTGGACCTGGCTTCAGCCAGCGAACAGGAAATACTAAGGCTCTGTCAGAAGCTGCCCCCGGAAATCAGAAATCCGCTCCACGGAGCCGTGCTCAACCGGATTCTGACGGGAGAAGGGCTGAGACTTTTCCGGGCATCCCGATTCGACCCCCTGGAATTCGGACGGTTGCTGACCGAGCACCAGAAGGTATTGCGGGAGCTGGTTGGCATTTCCACTCCAAAAATCGATAGAATGCTGCGGGCAGCCCTGGAAAACGGCGCTCTGGGCGGGAAAATAAACGGTTCGGGCGGGGGCGGCTGCATGTTCGCCTACGCCCCTGATGACCCGGAAGCTGTAGCCGGAGCCATCGAACGGGCCGGCGGAAGGCCCTACATCGTCAGGCCCGATTCAGGGCTGAAGGTCGAGACAGAATTACCGGCCGGGTAATAGACAAATTTCTGAATTATTGTAAAATATAGTCTCAATTTTCTCTTAAGGTTAGCCCTCATTCAATTTATCAGGGCCCGGTTTTCTTGCCGGTGCAGCCCAGGAGGAAGCTCGATGATTGACGCTACCAAGATCAGAAAAGGCATGATTATCAAAATGGAAGGACAGCTCTACCGGGTCATGGACTATCAGCTCATCACGCCCGGGCGCTGGAAAGCCATGGTTCAGACCAAACTGCGGAATATCAAGGATGGCTCGCAGCTGGAATACCGCTTCCGATCTGAAGACCGGGTGGAACAGGCCTACCTGGAAGAAGTGGAGATGGTCTTTCTTTACCGGAGCGGAGAAGAATTTTATTTCATGAATCTCCAGACCTATGAGCAGATCAAGCTGGACCTGGAAGCTATCGGCGACGGAGTGAATTATCTGCTCCCGGACATGGTCCTGACCATCGAATTCTACGATGGTCAGCCGGTCGGCATTCACCTGCCCAACACCGTTGACCTGAAGGTGGTGGAAACCGAACCGATACTCAAAGGCGCCACCCAGACGGCCATCAACAAGCCGGCCAAGCTGGAGACCGGCCTGGTGGTTCAGGTGCCGCAGTTCATAAAAGAGGGCGATGTCATCAGGGTTGACACCAGAGAAGACAAATATCTGGAAAGAGTGAAAACCAGATAGTAATAGCAGCGGTTTTTCCGCTGGTGCTGTCCCTGAAACCCCGGGCCGGCCTCAGAGCATATGACTGGGTTCTTCCTGGTAAATAACCAGGCTCTTCTGAACAAATAGGAAAAAAATTAAGCCCAAAGCAGGAACAGGGTTTCTTCCATCCAGAAAGCGCTAAATTCGCCCCTTTGGAATCAGCAGTTCTGAAAAAGAATCCTACCTTAATTTAATTTAAGCAGGGTTCATCTCAGACTTAAAACCGGTGCTGATGGACACCGATGTTGCCGAAGCTGTCCCGGACTCTGATCAGCAGCAGGTTGTCAGAGCCAGAGGGAATCTTCACCGTAAACTTGAAATTCTCACTCCGGGAATCGCACAGCCCGTCGACCGGGAAAATTACCTGCCAGTCTCCAGGCCTGACCAGAAACTTTACTTCTTCAATGTAGGAATAGGCATCCTCGGCCACAAAACTCACCTCCAGCCCCTCCCCGCTCCGGCTGGCCAGAAAGTTTTTGACAGCCGGCAGAGAGTTGTCGATGACCAGAGGCTGACTGATTTTTTCCATTTTCTTTTCGGTGCCCGGGGGATTGGAGGGCAGGTCAGTGGCTTCCACCTTCAGCCAGTAAGTCCCGTCGGGAAAATTTCTGGTGTCGAAGGAAAAGACCTTATCAGTCAGTTTTCCCTGCATCAATCTCCAGCTGTTCTCCCCTTCTCTTCTGATATAAATATTGAAAGTTAAGTTGTCCTCGTTTTCGTCGGAAGCTTCCCAGGTGACCGTTCGAAAACCCTGCCGCTCGGCCTTCTTGGGAGTCAGGTAAAGGCCTGACTCGTCTTTCTGGCCGGCGCTTACTCTTGAAGCTTCATCGAGTCCCAGGACAACTTCGTCGTGTTCAGGCGGTTTGATAAACACCTGATTAGCCGGCAGAACTTCAAGTTTATCTATGACTGGAGAAACGTTAGCCTGAAGATAAAAAACCAGCAGCCTCTGAACCCGGGGGGACTTCTGACCGCCCGCAGTCTTCAGACTGATTTTAAGCTGCAGATAACGCCCAGCCGGGCTCAACACTTTTTCATCAGGCCGGACATAAGGCGGCGACCAGTCGCTCCAGGTGCCGTCGGGCTCGGCAGTGTTGCCGCTCCTCGACTGAATCTGGAGGGATGATCCCTGGGGTACCTCTGCTTCCCAGCTCAGACGCCCCCAGGTGGAAATTATTCTGGCATCGAGAACCGGGCTGAGATACTCTCCGGCAAAATTCTGGCCAGGTTGAAGCAGTCCCAGGAAACAGGGATTGTTGCCCAGAACCTGGGTCTGTTTATGAAATTGAAAAAGTCGGTAAACCTGTTCCGAGCCTGTCTGGGTTAAGAGCTCCAGGGCACCCTGGCGGTCGAGCGCATACAGGCGACCCTGATTGCCTGTGCCCAGGATAAGTCTCTGGCTGTCGGCATCAAAGACCAGACTGTAAGCTATTTCATTTGCGGAACTCCAGAGCTTCCGGGCCAGTCCGTCAGGCGTTACCTGGAAAACAGCCCCGGATAAAGCAGATTGACTTTTGGGCTTGCCCGACGTTTCCGGAACCGGCACGTCGCCGGTTTCCAGGGCCAGAGCCACAGCCGAGACCACCACGCTGACATCTGCCTCCGCCTTGACTGGAGCCGCCGGTTCTGAACTGACGGTTGACACCTGTTTGGAAAGAGCTCCGCCGGCGCTGATATAGATATTGCCCTCGCGGTCAAGGACCACATTCCGGACTTCTTCATAGCCAGAATCAAAAATAACACTGACCCGGCCAG
Source organism: uncultured Eubacteriales bacterium (assembly GCA_964509995.1). Taxonomy (GTDB): domain Bacteria; phylum Acidobacteriota; class Aminicenantia; order Aminicenantales; family Saccharicenantaceae; genus Saccharicenans. The sequence goes on from CAZDZU010000033.1 coordinate 7,646, forward strand.
AAGCTGCTATCCGGTATAGCTGGCCCCGCCCGCCGCTTCCGGCCAGCAGGTCCCCGCCAGAGGTCTGGGTCAGGCAGAGAATATGGTTATCCCTGGCTTTGAACAGCAGACGTCCGGCCCCGGCCGGGTTAATTTCGTAGATTCCGCCGCTCTCTCCAACCGCCGCCAGGAGATTTCCCTTTTCAGTCAGCAGCAGGTCCCAGATATAGCGTTCCTGGGGATTGAAAAATTCTTCGCCTTTGCTTACAGCAGTTATTTTATAAATCTTGCCGTTGGGTGAAGTTCCGGCGTAAAGAATTCCTCTGGCGTCCACGGCCAGAGCGGTCACATCCAGCTCGGCTGTCTGGAAATAAAGCTCGGCCTTTTTGTCCTTGTTCAGACGATATATCTTGCCGCCATGGCCGGTGCCGAGGTAATAACTGCCGTCGGGTCCCTGAGCCAGGGAAAGGTAAAACTCTTCTGCCGGTAGCTCCAGTTTTTCCAGTCGCGGACCGATCGACAGCACTCCCTCGGAAGTAAGAGACGCTCCTGAAAATTTCCCCCTCAGGAAATCTTCTCTGGAGCGGAGCTCCCATTTCCTTGGGACCACCGCCTGGAGCTCGGAAACCGCCAGCAGCAAGGCTATTACCTTCAGGGCCAGCAAGAGTCTTTTTTTCATTTCTCCGCCTACCTTAATTTATTTATGCCAGAATTTATTTATATCAGCCCGAGGCGAATTATAAAAATCTATTTCTTTATTTTAATCGGAATACTCAGAGCACCCCGGAAAACATAGGGAACTGGAAGCTGATACTCGGTCAGCGTGGATTTCTGGATTTCATTCAGGTTGGTGGTCGAGGCTCGCGGCGAGCTGAACATATTCTTCAGGCTGGGCGGCAGATTGGGCAACTCCTCACCCTTTAAGAAAAGCCCGGGACGCGGCGCCACCACCTTGAAATATATCCGGTTGTTTTTCCGGAGATTACCCAGCAACCGGATGAGCTGGTTCAGATTTCTCGGCCGGAAGTCCTGTATCCGGTAAAGGCTTCTCTCCAGCTGCTGGATATAGCTGGCCTCAGCCACCACCAGCTCGAACTCTGTTCCCGGTGGCAGCGACGGAGCCATGAATTCCACCTCTTCGGTTTTCAAATCATTGCCCTGGGTCCGGAAATAGGTCTTAACCTGGATTACCTCTCCGGGCTGGACTTCATATTTATCGAGCAGAACCTTTTCCAGGGTGGCTGTTCGCAGCTGCTCCACCACCCTGACCTTGACCTCGATCTGATTTATGCCGATATCATTGAATTCATTATTTTTGAGCATATAAACCACAGCCGCCACCAGTCCGGAGAGGCTGGTGCTGGCGCTGTCCATATTTCCGCTGAACAGGTCTTCCAGGCGGACACTGAGCCCGTTTTCCAAAAACAGATTGGCTTCAAAATCGACCGATAAATTCCCGAAGGAACGTTCTTCCGAGCTGATAAGGGTGGAAAGAGCCATATTAACCAGGGCCGGGGTAAGAACCTGGTCATTGACCAGTTTCAGCCTGAACTGTTTCAGACGCACCGGGCTGTCCTGGACTTCGATATTAAGAGGTATATAGCGAGGCAGGGCGCCGGTTTCGGCCAGCACTCCGCCGGTCCGGTCCTGAATCACCCGGCCGATCAGCTGACCGGTGGAGGCCAGCTTAAACGAACTCTCCAGGCTGGGAACTACGGTCAGAACTTCAGCCGTGGTCAGGCCATAATCAACAGGACCGAGATTATAAAAGGGATGACCAAAGGCCAGAATTCTTTTGCCGTCGACATAAGTTACTGTGCCCACTGCTGTCAGGTCCAGGTCCCCTGATACCAGCTGCACTCCGACCGCCTGGCCTTCGCTCAGTGTCACCGGCTGGGGCGTCAGGTTAAGAGTCTGACCTGCCGCCTGGCCGGTTCCCAGAACCGGTTGAAAATTATTGCGGCTGAAGAACGACTGGTGCTGGCGAAAGGCTCTCTCGCTGAAGCCGGAAAAAATGAGCGGAATCTTAACCGGAACAAAGGCCCGGTCTGGAACCGGTCCCTCTTCGGTCCGGGAAAAGATTTCCTGATAAGCCCGGCTCAGTCCTTCCTGGGTCAGAGCCTCAGGATTCAGAGCTGTTGGCAGTCCGGACGACGGACGTGTCGACTGGCTGCCGCCGGTCAGGGCCATCATTTCTTCTATGGGTGTAATTCCGGCTATGGCTTCTCTGGCAAAAGCATAGCTGAAGGCCACGGCCCCGATTAATTGGCCCTCTACATAAACCGGGCTTCCGCTCATTCCGGCTATGACACCTGTATTTTCCAATCCCTGACCTTTGAGCCTGGCCAGAATCGAGCTTCTGCCTGGCTGGACATTTTCCATGACTCCAAGGATTTCAACCTCAAAGTTTTCAACCTGGCGGCCGGCAAAGACGCTTCGCCCGGTGCCTTTCATCCCGGGTTTGACCTGGGACAGGGGCATTATTTTAGTGGCACCCTGAAGCGAATGGAGACCGAACAGCAAACAGGTAAGAATCAGGATAGAATACTTCTTGAGCTTAAAGGAAAAGAAAAAAGGCATCCCCGACCTCTTTAAGGTTGCTCATTCCGCTCAGCGAATTACGCCCAGCGCCCGGCCACATTTCTCAAAAGCCTGGAGTATCAACTGGAGCTCTTCATCCGTATGGTTAGCCGAATAGCTGGTGCGGATCATGGCCTGGCCATGCGGAACCGCCGGGTGGATGACCGGGGTGGTGAAGATTCCCTCGTCCCGAAGCATTTTCCACATCTCAAAACACTTCTCGTCGTCACCGATCAGGATGGGAATGATGGGAGTCTGGCTGGGGCCGGTATTGAAGCCCAGCTTCTGGAAGCTTTCTCTCATGAAATTGGTTACCTGCCACAGTCTTTCTCTTCTTTCCGGCTCGGTTTCAATAACTTCCAGGGCGGCCAGAACCGCAGCTACCGAGGCCGGAGTGGCCGCAGCGCTGAAGATCAAAGAGCGGGCATGATGTTTTATGTAACTGACCACTTTTTTCTTGCCGACCACGAAACCGCCGATAGAGACGAACGATTTGCTGAAGGTGCCCATGATCAGGTCGACCTCGTCTTCCAGCCCGAAATGTTCAGCTGTACCCCGACCATTTTTGCCCAGAACCCCCAACCCGTGGGCGTCATCAACCATTACTCTGGACCTGTATTTTTGGGCCAGAGCCACAATCCCCGGCAGGTCGGCTATATCTCCTTCCATGCTGAAGACCCCGTCCACCACAATCAGCTTTCCCTTGTTCTCGGGAATTTCAGACAGCACCCTTTCCAGGTCGTGCAGGTCATTATGTTTGAATTTCTTAACCTCGGCTTTTGACAGACGGCAGGCGTCGATGATGCTGGCGTGGTCCATCCGGTCGGTGACCACTACATCATCTTTGCCAGCTATGGAAGAGATGATCCCCAGGTTAGTCTGGTAACCGGTGGAGAACGTGACCGCTGCTTCTTTATTCATGAAC
>CAZDZU010000034.1:0-10834 GCA_964509995.1 uncultured Eubacteriales bacterium
GCTTCTCCTTTTCCAAGAGATATTATCGGGTATTGATATAAAGTCAATGCCCCGGTGAATTCAGGGCAGATGGCTGTCGGCTCCGGGGCCGGGTTGCAGAAACCAGGCACGGGCCGGAAGGCTTCACGGGCAGGAAAAGAATAAAATAACCGCTTCTTTACGGGGCTTATGTTCAAGTCCATTTAGTTAAAATTATATGGTTAAAAAGATTAGAATTAAGTTTATTCTTAACCCTATTCCGTGTCAAGAATAACCTGAAGAGAAAATCCATCCCCGTGGTTTCGGACCGAAAATCAAGCCTGATTATGCTCACTCCGCAGGCCCGGAGTCGATCCTTTTTTCCCTTAGGCTGTTATAGAGGTTTTTCAACATCAGGGCGTCAGTCTCGAGAGAAGGGCTCTCGCAGATCACAGTTCCGGCCACTCCGGCGTCGTCCAGTGCCTGCAGCCATTCGTCGAAGCGGAATTCTGACTCTTCCAGGTTCAGGTGTTTCAATTCGCCGGTCTGGTTGTATTTGACCCCGGAAATATGAACGTGGGCATTTTTAAGGGCTGACCTTCCAAGCTTTTTCTCGACTTTTTTTAGCACCTGCATAAAATTCCGGTAGGAATTTATTTTTCCCTCCCGGGAAAAGATATGGGCGAAATCAAGACAGGGAAGGAGGCCGTCGAGTTCCCGGCAGAGTGATAGAACTTCGTCCAGGCTGCCGAATTGTTTTCTTTTGCCCATGGTTTCAATCCTCAGCCTGGCTGCGATTTTTTCGGAACGGGCAAGCGACAGGATTTCCTTTAGCGAGTGCTTGATGTTTTGATAAGCTTCTTCCGGACTGCTGAGGCCGTAATAGCCGGCATGAAAAACCAGGTCGCTGGCTCCGGCGGCCGAGGCCAGTCTCAGGGAATTGAGCAGCAGGTCCTGGCTCTGTATTCTTTTTCCGCGGTCTTCGGCATTTAGATTGATGAAATAGGGAGCATGGGCGCTGAGTCTGACTCGCTGGCTGAGGGCGGACAGTTTAATCCGGCCGGCTGTTTCCGGGCCCATCTTGAGCCCCTGAACAAACTCCAGCTCCAGGGCATCCAGGCCGATCTTCCTCACCTGGTCCACGGCTTTAAGGGAAGATTCCTCGAGGCAGGAGTGGGGGATGCCAGCCACGCCGAACAGAAGACCTTCAGGAACAGGTATCATCAGCCTCTCCACCGTTCAGGAATTCGCTGACAATCTTCATGGCACAGAATTCGCCGCACATGGAGCAGGCTCTGGTTCTTGATTTTCTTCTCCGGCGGACCTCGACGAACTTATCGGGATCCAGGCAGAGTTTTTTCTGCCGGTCCCAGTCCAGTTTTTTTCTGGCCCGGGAAATCTCAGCATCGCGTTCTATCGCCCCGGGATAACCCTTGACGATATCAGCCGCATGAGCAGCAATCCGGGAGGCGATCAACCCGTCCTTAACATCTTCAACCGTTGGCAGGCCGAGGTGTTCGGCCGGCGTTACATAGCAGAGGAAATCAGCCCCGGCCGAAGCAGCCAACGCTCCGCCTATGGCTGAAACGATATGGTCATAGCCCGGCGCGATATCGGTTACCAGGGGGCCGAGAACATAGAAGGGAGCTTCCTGGCATAGCCTTTTCTGGAGCTTCATGTTCATGACTACCTGGTCCAGGGGCACATGTCCCGGGCCCTCGACCATGGCCTGAACACCAGCTTCTCTGGCCTGCTGAACAAGCTCTCCCAGGGTCAGCAGTTCTTCTATTTGGGGACGGTCGGTGGCATCCAGCACCGAGCCGGGTCTCAGTCCGTCCCCCAGGCTCAAAGTAAAATCATATTTTCTGGCCAGTTCCAGCAAACGGTCAAACCGGGCGTAAAGGGGATTTTCTTTTTCGTTATGAAGCATCCAGGCCAGGTGGAAGGCTCCGCCTCTGGAGACTATGTCGGCAATCCGTCCCTGCTTTTTCAACCGGTCGACGGCTTTCTGTGTTAACCCGCAGTGAACGGTCATAAAATCAACCCCTTCCCGGGCCTGAGCCTCGATCGTCGAGAACAGGTCATCTTCCGTCATCCGCACGATGGAGCCCCTTCTGGAAATAGCTTCTATGGCTGCCTGGTAAATCGGGACAGTTCCCAGCGGAAGCGGCGACCGGGACAGTAGTATCTTTCTTATCGCTCTGATATCCCCGCCGGTGCTGAGGTCCATGACGGCGTCAGCTCCACATTTCAGACTTATCTTCAGCTTGGCTATTTCGGTTTTCAGGTCGGGATAATCCCGGGAAGTTCCGAGGTTAACGTTAACCTTGGTGCGCATTCTGAGACCGATAGCCGCGGGTCTGGCCGGCGAATGATTGCGATTGTAAGGGATAACCACCCGGCCCCGGGCGACCAGTGACAGCAATTCGTCGACAGATATTTTTTCTTCCCTGGCCAGTTTTTTAATCAGAGAAGAAGAAAATCCTTGGCGGGCCCGGTCTATGAGGGTCATTGATTTGACTTTCTTTCGAGATTATTATCAAGAACTCAGTATAGTTTACACCCCATACCCTGTCAAGGAAACCGACCGGCTACTGACCGGCTGATATTCGGGTCGGACGGCGAAATTTATGGGCGGGATAAATTTACAAACGGCCTGAATGCTGGTAGCATTTTAATTAATGAGCAGAACGGTCCGTCTGATGGCTTTAATTCTCGTCCTTTGCTATCCGTTCTTATTTTTTAGGCGGGGCCAGGCAGCAGTCTCGGGCGGCGAGGATTCCCATTTACAGAACAGGACTGACGACCTGGATAATGTTCTTAAAGTGATCAACTTTCTGGAAGAAGCGGCCAGCTTCTGGCAGGAAAAGGGCCATTTCCAGGACCGGATGGCTGAATTCAGTCAGGATCAGGTCGCAGCCTTTTTTCAGCATATACTGTCAGAAGGTAACCCGGGGTTGAAATCGCTCCGACTGAAGCTCGTCCCGGGCAACCGGATAGAGGGCTGGGTGGTCCTGGACCTGAGGGCCCAGGGGCTTCGCGGAGATCACAACCTTTATTTTGAAGCCAGGATAGAACAGGAACGGCGCCGGGTCAGGCTTAATTTCCGCAGCCTTTACCTGGAGACCCAGAGGATCCAGCCAGAGATTATCAACGCTCTGATAGACCTGGTGGCTGCAGCCAGAGGGCTGGAAGCCCGTCACCTGGACGACTGGTATGACCTTCCGGAAGGAATTTCCCATATTGAAACCCGGGCGGGCAGCCTTCTAATTTATTATTGAGGTTCATAATGATCAGAATCATAGGCGGCCGATTCAAAGGAAGAAGACTGAAGATGGTGTCAAATCCGGCCGTTCGGCCTCTGCCCGCCAAGCTCCGCGGTTCTCTTTTTAATATACTGCAGAAGAGAGTACTGGATGCCTTTTTCCTGGACGGCTTTGCCGGTACCGGTTCGGTGGGAATAGAAGCTCTCAGCCGGGGAGCCAGCCGGGCGGTGTTCATCGAAGAACTTCCTCAGGCTGCCAGAATAATAGAAGCCAACCTGGCCCGATGCCAGGCCGAAGACCTGGGCCTGGTCCTGAACCAGGAATTCAACCGGGCGATAATTGAGCTGGGCAAGAAGGGTGTTAAATTTGACCTGATTTTTCTGGACCCACCCTATAAACTCCTGGAAGAGAGGAATCCCCTTAAAGTAATAAGAAAACGCGGCGTCCTCAAGCCCGGCGGTCTCCTCGTCATCAGGCATCACCGCCGATTTGAGCCCTCCCTTGAAGATTTCAAACTCCTGCGCCGGGTTGACTTTGGTGACGATATTTTTTCTTTTTATTCCGGAGAAGTGGTGGCCGAAGCTTCCAGACGACGCAGGCCGAAGGCCGGTGATTGAATGACAGCAGATATTTTTATAAAATACCACTACCGTTTGCCGGGTTGGTGATTAATGACCAAGAATGACCGCAAGATAGAGCCGTTCTGGGAAAAAGAATCAATTCTTAAAGACGAGGAAATGTTTTCCCGAATCGGTCCCTCCCGGGGGTCGATGCTCTTTCTGGGCCGTTACACCCTTAAAGAGGTTATGGCCGTTCTGGCCAGGAAGAGTTTTTTCCGTGAAGCCAGGGAAAAAAATCTCTGGCCTATTAAGTACCACCTGGACTCATCCGATTACCCGGTCCAGAGGCTTCTCATTTACTGGGAGGAAGAACATCCGGACAGGATGATCGTTGACCTTAAAATAAAGGAAGCCAGGGTCGGGTTCACCGCCCCCCGCCTGCATGGCTACCGATTGCCTCCTCAACACTGCCTGTTATTTGAGTGGCTGACCCTGCAGAACCCTCGACTGAACTTTGACGACCGGCATCCCCCGCTGCCCGGACAGAATAAACCCGGGCTCAGCCTGTCCAAGAAAATATTAGAAATTTTTCTTCACCTCGGCCGGCTGATAAATATCGATGCCCTGGTGGCTTTCCCGGCCTACTTTCATAATGCCCTGCTCTTTTCGAGGTATTTTCAGTTCGTTGATCCCATAAGACAGGGCGAAATAAAGGCCATCAGAAAGCAGTTCAGTCATGTCCCTTTCCGGCAGCTGGCCTGGGCCGTCTACCTGGGCTGCCTGAAGGATGAAGACGGCCGGATATATGAGTGGCAGGCCGAAGAACAGGTGGTGGCCCTGACTGATGCCCTCAGAAATTATCTGGAATCAAGAATTTACAGGGAAATATCAAAGCACGTAGAGAAGAATTCGGTCTTCAGTCTGGACTGGGATCTTTTCCAGCAAAAATGCCGGGACCAGGGTATCCTTTACTGACCGTCCAAAACCTGCTATAATCAAATGCCTTAATAAGAGGAGACGAGCTCATGAAAAAAGGAATTCATCCGGAATATCAGGAATGCACCGTCATCTGTGCCTGTGGCAACACTTTTAAGACCAGGTCCACAAAAAAGGAAATAAGGGTTGAAATCTGTTCCCAGTGTCATCCTTTCTTCACCGGCAAGCAGAGAATAGTTGATACCGCCGGCCGGGTTGAAAAATTCAGGAAAAAATATGCAACCAAGACCAAAAAATAAACCATATGCTTCAGGAATTAAAGGTCTTAGAAGACAAATATAAGCAGATTACTGCCCTCCTGTCCGATCCCAACATTTCATCCAGTCCCCAGAAAATAAAGGAATTGGCCAGGGAGAGGTCCGAACTTGAGCCGGTCGTCAGAAAGTATGATGAGTACAAGAAAGTGGTCCAGGAGATCAGAGAAACCCAGTCCATGCTGTCTGATGGTCAATCTGACCCTGACCTCAAACGGCTGGCCGAAGCCGAACTGGACCAGCTGAAGGAAAAGAAAGACCGGCTGGAGCAGGAATTAAAGAAACTTCTCCTGCCAAAGGATCCCAACGATGAAAAGAATGTCATCCTGGAGATCAGAGCCGGGGCCGGGGGAGACGAAGCCTCCCTTTTTGCCCAGGACCTTCTGCGGATGTATACCCGTTATGCCGAGCACAGGGGCTGGAAATGGGAACTGATGGACGTCAGTTATTCGCCGATCGGCGGCATTAAGGAAGCCATCGTCAACATCCAGGGGAAGAGGGTCTATTCTTTTCTGAAATATGAAAGCGGGGTTCACCGGGTTCAGCGGGTTCCTAAAACTGAAGCTTCGGGACGGATTCATACTTCTACGGCCACGGTGGCCGTTCTCCCCGAGGCTGAAGAAATTGACCTGAAGCTTGACCCCAAAGACCTCAAGATAGAAGCTTTCGGAGCTTCCGGGCCCGGGGGGCAGAATGTTAATCGCAACTACACTGCAATCAGGGTGACCCACAAGCCCTCTGGCCTCGTCGTTTCCTGTCAGGATGAAAAATCCCAGCACCGCAATAAAGAAAAGGCCCTGAAAATTCTGAGGACCAGGCTTCTCGATATCGCCCGGCAGGAACAGACGAGCAGGATTTCCCAGGACCGGAGAAAGCAGGTCGGGACGGGAGAAAGAAGCGAGAAAATAAGAACCTACAATTTTCCCCAGTCCCGGATAACAGACCATCGGCTGGATGAGAATTTTCATAACCTGGAAAGCATAATGGATGGAGAGCTCGACGAGCTGGTAGACAAGCTGATCATCCATTTCCAGACCAGGGCCCTGGAGGAGAACAGAACAGGCCTGTCCCCGGACCGCCAAATTGAGATATAAGAATCTGGACCAGCTTTTCCGGCAAACCGCTGGCCGGCTTTCCTTTTCTGCCTGTCCCTTTCTGGAAGCCCGGCTGCTGATTCAGAGGGTGGCTGGCTGGGACCAGGCAGAATTTTTTCACCACCTGGATTCCAGGCCGCCCGCAGGACTGACCAAGAAGCTATCGGTCCTGATAAAAAAAAGGCTGAGCGGCTGGCCCATGGCTTATATTCTTGGCCGGAAAGAGTTCTGGAGCCTGGAATTTAAGGTTAACCGTCTGGTCCTGATTCCCAGGCCGGAAACAGAACTGGTAGTTGAAAGCGTGCTGGCCCTGCCTCTGCCCCAGAAAGTCCGGATTCTTGATGTCGGCACCGGCTGCGGGAATATCGCTATCGCCCTGGCCAGAGAATTTTCGCGGGCCAGAGTCGTGGCTTCTGACATCTCCGCAAGAGTGCTAAACCTGGCTGCTCAGAATGCCAGAAATAACGGTGTCAGAAATATCTCCTTTGTTCGCAGCGATCTGCTCCGGTATTTCATTGAGAAAAAGAAAAAATTCGATTTGATAGTCAGCAATCCGCCCTATGTTTCTGAGTCAGACTGGGAGAAGCTTGAACGCCCGGTGCGGGATTTCGAACCCCGGAAAGCACTGGTGGCCGGCCCGACCGGACTGGAGATAATTGAACAACTGGTCGACCAGTCCAGGTTCTGTCTGCGACCCGGGGGATTTCTGGTATTTGAATTCGGGGCAGGCCAGGAAAAGGAAATCAGAAATCTCTTTGGCCGGGAATGGTCCAGACCGGAAATTCGACAGGATTATTCTGGTTTACCCAGGGTTATGATTGCGAGGAGGCTGGCTTGAAGCCAGCCGGCTGAAACCGGTCTTATTGAGCCTGTTTATTTCTGCCGGCAAGCAGCCGGTGGAAATCCTCAAATGAGGGCAGAAGCCTGGTAGTCTCGAAACGTATTCTTTCCCAGCGGTCAATTTCCAGGGCACAGAAGGCCTCAACCACCATCGGGTCAAACTGGGTGCCCGAGTTTCTGATTATTTCCTGCCGGGCCGTCAGAAAATCCTGTTCCGGGCGGTACGGCCGATGGGAGGTGATGGCATCCAGGGCGTCGGCCAGCGCAAATATTCTGGCCTCCAGAGGGATATCATCTTTCTTCAAGCCGCGAGGATACCCGCTTCCGTCGTATTTTTCGTGGTGGTATAGGATTATGTTTCCCACTTCTTTCAGCAGCTTCATTTCTTTAATCAGGCCGTAACCCAGCGTCGGATGCATTTTGATTTTTTCCCATTCCTTGGGGGCCAGAGGACCCGGCTTCTTGAGAATGGAATCGGGTATGGCAATCTTTCCAATATCGTGGAGCAGGGCTCCTTTCCTGATATTGTCCAGGGTCGTCTGCTCCTTTATGCCCAGGACCTCAGCCAGCACCTGACTGTATTTGGATACCGTGCGTGAATGTCCGAAGGTTTCCACATCTCTCAGGTCAAGGGCGGTCATCAGATTTTCTACCGTCGTGTCATAAATCTCTTCAAGTTCCAGAAGCTTGCGAATGTGACGCGACTGTTCCAGCTTGAGTTTGGTCAGATTCTTCAGGTAATACTCGTTTTCCAGCTTCAGTTGCCGGCGCTGGATTTCAGACCTCAGGGCGGCGTAGATTACCGGCAGGTTGTTTCTGGGGCAGACAAAATCCAGCAGGTTATCTTCAAGTGGTTTCAGGAACTCAGCAGCTGCCGACGGAGAAGTAAGCAGAATGAGGCTCAGGCGGGGAAAGGATTTCTTCAACTGTTTCAATAGGGCAGGAATTTTTCTACGGTCATTCGGTTCAGAGGAAAAAATCAGAATGGCATTCCTGAGGCTGTTGGGAAAAGAAAGATTGGACAGGGCCGGCAATTCCTCCACCACTGCTTGAAACTGGTGGCATATTTCCACCAGTTGAGTTCGCAGTTTGTTTTCCGGAACAGCCAGAATAATTTTCAGGTTATGGTTACTGTTAGCTCCGCCACTCATATTTTCTTAATCCTGTATACATCAAATTGGAACTTAAGGCAAGTGTTTTTGAAATATAAAAAGATATTTCCTGCCTGTTTCTAACTTCAGGATAGGGCGGCCTGGGAGCAGGGTGATATTCCGGCCCCGGGATCGCCTTTTACGGCTAATCAGTTTACCCCCATCCCGCTTAATAATTCCCCGACAGGCTCACCCGCTTTAATCCTTGACAGGCGGAAGGGGTTGATTTTAGAATAGCCTTGCCAGGGCCGAATAACAGGCAAAGGAACGGGCAATGAACGAAGACAGTCACTTGATAAAAAAACCGGTGTCCATAATTCAGGAAATAGAGAATCAGCTGGAAGACTATCTCCGCCGACAGAGGGAAGAAATAGAAAAATCCCTGGAAGAAAGGATCCAAAGAGAAAGGGATCTGGCCAGGCAGCAGCTGGCCGAGATAGAACAGGCAGTAAAAAGAGAATGGCTGGCCCTGGAAGAATACGGCCAGGTCTGGGAACAGTTTGAAGACCGGAGGCAGGAAATTTTGCGAAAGATCAGGGAATGCCTCCAGAGAATTGACGACCGGCAGCAGGAAATCGAAAAGCTAACCCGGGCCACTTCAGAGGATATTCGTTCGATCAATCAGCTGCATGAGGAACTGGAAGAGTTGAGGAAGCAGTCGCTGGAACAGGCCGAGGTTCTGAAAAAAGGCCTGGAGGAAAAATTCGGACTCAGGGCCGAGCTCCCAAAACCTGAAGAAGCTGAAAAACCAGAGCTGGATCTGACCCCGGAGCTGGAAAAGCTCCGGAAAGTTAAAGAACTTCTTCTGCTGGAAAGCGGATTGACTCAGCACCGACCGTCTGACCTTATGGTGGAGTCTGAGGTTCGGCCGGTCGAGGCAAAGGAAGCGGAGCCCGGTATTGAGCCTGTCTCTGAAGCCGAAAAGCTGGCCGAGCCGCAGATACCGTCTCCGGCAGAAGAAGCTGCCCAGCCGGCCCTGGAAGATAAACTGGCTGAAGAAATAAGGCGGACCATCACCAGCCGGCAGGAATCCAGACCGACTGAAAGGGAGGAAGAAACAACCCGTACTGAGTCCGCCGGCGAAAGCTTCAGACCTCTAACCCGCCAGGACCTGGAAGAATTTTACCGGGAAGAGCAGGCCAACGGGTCCAGCCCGATCGGTTTTTACCAGAGAGGGAAGAAAAATATACTGGAAGCAGAAGAATTATTGACCAGGTTGAGGGAAACGATCGAAGAAGCCCGGAAATTGAATTACAAAATGGCTTTTGTCACTGCGGGGAAGGAGCAGTTTTATCTGAAACAAGAAATCATAAGCCTGCAGGAGGGAGTGAGGCGTTATCTGCTGCGGGTTGTATTTCTGGTGACCAAGAAAAACTTCCGCTTCCCGGCCCTGACCCAGGATATTCTGAACCAGGAGGTCCTGGAGGAGCTGACAGACCAGCTGGCGGTTCAAAACTGGAGTTCATCCGATGACCTGGCCCGCTTCGAACAGAAGGTGATTGACCTGACTGCTTCTTTTAAGGCCAGAACTACTCCGGCCTCTATTTATTATGGGGCTCTGAAAAAAGAGCTGGAAGCCTGAAAGATATCCTCCGGATTGGGCATCCTTCAGTTGAAGGTTTCTTTCTGAATTTCCTGGAAATAATTCTCCAGAATCTGGAAATCTTCTCCGCTCAGTTCCTTAAATTTCAGGCCAGTGTAAAAAGTGCTGGCTTCGGGGCCGGCTTTTTCCGAATAAACCACTTCACCCTTCAAAGGATGGGCTTTCTTACCCAGAATCAGAATAACGTCCATCGTCCGGCTGGCGGGCAGAGGTTTCTCCGATAGAATTTTGACCCCACCCAGGCTGAGGTTGATGGTCTTACAGACTTTCAGCTGGCCGTCATCACGGTACATCATGATGGTAGAGGTGTAATGCCTCTGAAAATGTCTTTTTTCGCGGAACAGCTTTTCCTGATAGGTCATTGTCGGACGGATATGACTTTCTCTTTCCCAGTCGCGCGAATAAGCCACCACCGTATTCTTGGTGGCCGGCCGGTTCTGGGCCTCAGAGGGCGGCAGACGCCAGGTCTCCTTTCCCTTGGCTTCGGCCAGGGCCAGGTCGCATTCGTGGATCAGATGTTTCAGGTCTTCTCTGGTCAGCTGTCCGTTATCTTCGATTTTTTTGCGGGGGAAAATGGTGACCCCGAAAGACATGGTTAGATTATTTCGGGGCTGAAATTCTTCATAAGGGAAATAGTGGTCTTCAATGTTTTTCCTGATTCGTTCGGTAAGCTGGCAGGCTTCTTCCAGGGTGGTGACTCCGCCCAGGAAGAACAGGAATTCCTCGCCTCCGTAACGACAGATTAAATCATTTTCCCGGATCGATTGTTTCAGGATCGAGGCCAGCTCCTGCAATAGCCTGTTGCCGGCTTCATGGCCGTTGCGGTCGTTGTAATGCTTGAACCAGTCGACATCCCCCATGACCATGGCAAAAGCCCCTTCTTCTATTTTTCTCTTGCTCATGGAGTTGACTTTCTGGAGGATCTTGTCGAAAAAGGGCTCGGCCCGAAGTAAGCCGGTCAGGGGGTCGTACTGTATCAGGTTGAGCTTGGTCATGGCGATACCGATATGTTCCGACAGCCCTCTTAGAATCTGCTGGTCTTCGCGGCTAAAACCCTCGGGCACCGGGCTCTCCATACAGTATTTGTTATAAAGATCTATGACCTCGATGAC
>CAZDZU010000035.1:0-10485 GCA_964509995.1 uncultured Eubacteriales bacterium
GCCCGGTCTGGAAATCTTTCTCGACGCGATTTATTTCGGCTGGAAACAGTACTCGTTTTTCTATTTTGGTGAAGAACAGCCAAGAAATTTCCGGAACATTCTGACCCTGGCGGCCGGCCTTGAATACCTGGGAAAATTCAGGTTCCTGGGTCGGAACTGGTCCTCTCCCTACTTTCTGGGTCTGGCCATTGACCCCCAGCCAGATAGAGACCCCGGGTCGACCTACTATTATCTCACTTTTGGTTCAGGCTTCGGAAATGCCAGCTGGCGCCTCAGCTTTTCCACGGCGCTCGGTCTGGAAAGCGGTTCCGGGCATAAGCTCAAGAGGCAAAAGATTTCTGTTACCCTGGACTTTTATCCCCGTGTGAAAAGGTTGGCTGCGGAAAAATAAAATGGAAAAAGAAAAAAGAAAACTGGTTCTAATCGTCCTGCTGGTTCTTTCGGCGGTCGCGGGTCTTTCTCGCCAGGCTCCCTGTCCCGAACTCCCGTCAGAGACATATGAAGTAATTGCCCTGAATGCCGGGCAGGACCTTAGAAGCCTCAGGTTCAGCTTCCCGCTCGACCCTCTGCTGGCCGAGGGGGATAAAGTCTATTTCCTGATTGAGAGAAAATATCTCGGAGCCATCCAGGAGGCCGGCTATACTTTTTCCATTGAAACTGGCCGGTTTGACCGGAAAAATGAAAAGAATCTCCGCTGGCAGGCAGAC
Source organism: uncultured Eubacteriales bacterium (assembly GCA_964509995.1). Classification (GTDB taxonomy): domain Bacteria; phylum Acidobacteriota; class Aminicenantia; order Aminicenantales; family Saccharicenantaceae; genus Saccharicenans. The sequence goes on from CAZDZU010000035.1 coordinate 708, forward strand.
GGCCAGGGAGGACTGAACGGAGCCTATCACTCCTACCTGGAACTGAGTGCCGAGCTTAAATCCCTGGCCTCCACCTATCCCGCCCTGGCCAGGCTTTATATTCCCGGTAAGAGCCTGGAAAACAGAAATATCTATGCTCTTAAAATCAGCGACCGGCCCGGGCTGAGCGAGGACGAACCCGGAATAGCCCTTCTTGGCGCCCACCACGCCCGGGAATGGATTTCAGTCGAAGTGCCCCTGCTCATCGGCCGGTACCTGCTGGAAAATTACGATCGCGAGGCCCGGGTGAAAGACCTGGTCAATTCAGCTGAGATCTGGATTGTTCCCCTGGTCAACCCGGACGGACTGGAATATTCAATTCTGAACTACCGGCTGTGGAGAAAAAATAGAAGGCTTAATCCGGACGGCTCCTTCGGGGTGGACCTGAACCGGAATTATTCTTATCAGTGGGCTTATGACGATCTCGGTTCCAGTCCAGAGCCTTCAGCGGCCGTTTTCAGGGGAACCGGCCCATTTTCCGAGCCGGAAACCGAAGCCATCAGAAATCTCTTCCAGAACCATCGGATTTCGGCCGCGATTTCTTACCACAGCTTTTCCCAGCTCATACTCTACCCCTGGGGCTACCTCGACCAGCCCACGGAAGACGAAACCCTGCTTCAGAGCCTGGCCTCAGAAATGGCTCGCTTGATTTCTCAGGTCAACGGCCGGACCTACCAGACCGGACGGGCTTCGGCCTCTCTGTACCTGACCAACGGCGACTTTGCCGACTGGGCCTATGGATTTTTCCGGATACCTGCCTTCACCATAGAACTGCCTCCGGTTGACCTTATTCAGGGCGGTTTTCTGAATTCCGAGAGCGACATAGAACTTATTTTTAGGGAGAACCTGCCGGCTGCTCTCTATCTTATCGAGCAAACAGTTGCTTCTTATGCCAGGAGCGGAGTCGGGCCAGCCCTGTTCTTGAAAAGAGAATTTGAAAAAGACCGGGAAAGTGTGGTAAAAAGCAGACCGGGCGCTGTTTTCAAGGGCAAGGAGAGCAGATAGTGGATAACGTGGTTACAAACCATCTCGGTCTCCTTTCAACGCCGGAACTCCAGAAAGCGGGACTCCCTTTCTGGGTTTTTTACCTCCTGCTGAGTGTCATCCTGCTTCTGATTTTCATAAATTTTCTCCAAAAAAAAGACCTGCGTCAGAAAATAAGCTATTTTCTAGCCGGCCCTCGCCGGAGATTCTCGCGCCTGAGAATTGAAGTCCTTTTAAAAAGGGAGGAGCATAAGAAATCCGAGCTGCTCAAACGACTGGGAGAATTGACCTCCATAGACTGGCCCGACCTGCCGGAAATAAAAGAAATCTCCCGGGAAAATAAAGTCCTGGAGGGAAAAAATGCCGCCCTTCAGGGGGAATGGCACCGGATTTATAAACAGCTGGAAAACCTGAAAAAAGAAAAAACCCGGCTGCAATCCTCACCCGCCCCGGATGATAATCTTAAGGCCGGACTGGTCGAGATTGAAAATAAAATCTCCGACCTGAGGAGAGAACTGGGGCAGGTCCAGGCCAGTATCGTGGCTACCGACGAACAGCTGGAACCATATCACCAGACGGTCGGTCGCCTTATTTACAGCCTGAGACCAGAGAGAGAAGATCTGGCTTTCCTCTATTTCCAGATAGATTCGCTGGAGAACAGGATCCTCCAGCTGAAGGAAAAACTGGAAAAATTGTAGCCCCGGCCCATAGCGGTACAAACTTCCCGCCTGAAGACCGAAATCCGCGGGTCTAAAGCCATTCTTTACCGGGCAGACAATCAGGGCTAAAATAAACCCATGAACAAGACCCAGATTCTGGCTCATCTGTGCTGCGCGCCCGATGCTCTGTATGTGGTTGGCCAGCTGCAGGCTGAATTTGAAGTTATCGGCCTGTTTTACAACCCGAATATACACCCTGAAGAAGAATACCAGCTGCGACTGGCAGAAGCCAGAAAAGTCGCCAGGCACCTGGGATTCAGATTGATCGAAGATATTTATGACCCTGAGACCTGGTTCCGGTTGACCGAAAAATTTAAGTCCGAACCGGAGAAGGGCCGCCGCTGCAATATCTGTTTTGCCTGGCGGCTGGACAGAACTGCCCGGAAAGCCCTGGAGGCCGGCATTCCTTTTTTCACCACCATAATGAGCATCAGTCCCTGGAAGGACAGTCGCACCTTGAATAGAATCGGAAGAATGACCGCCAGAAAATACGGGCTGAAATTTCTGGAAGCCGATTTCAAGAAGAAAGATGGTTTTAACCGCAGCGTCCGGCTCAGCCGGGAATTCGGACTCTACCGGCAGAATTATTGCGGTTGCCTGTACAGCCGGAGGCCCACCTCGCCATGACCCGACAGGCATTCCGACTGATTGTCCGGGGGACAGTCCAGGGAGTGGGATTTCGCCCCTTTATCTACCGCCTGGCCAGCCGTCTTGGTTATTCCGGTTTTGTCAGGAATATCGGGGAGGGGGTGGAAATTTATCTGGAAAAGGAGGGGGGCAACCTGTCAGAATTTCTGACCTCCCTGAGAACCGAAGCCCCTCCCCTGGCCAGAATTGAGGGGGTTGATTATCAGCCGGTTGAACCTCTCGGACGGTCGAGGTTTGAAATCGACCACTCCAGCCAGGAAAAATCTTTTGTTTTTATCTCTCCCGATGTCGCCACCTGTCCGGATTGCTTAAAAGAAATTGGGGACCCGGAGGAAAGACGATATCGCTATCCCTTTACCAATTGCACCAACTGCGGACCCCGTTACACCATTGTCCAGAAGCTTCCCTATGACCGGCAAAAGACGACCATGTCAGGCTTCAAAATGTGCCGGGACTGTCGGCGGGAATACCAGGACCCCCTCGACCGGCGTTATCACGCCCAGCCGATTGCCTGCCCGCGCTGCGGTCCCGAGCTCTGCCTTCTGGAAGCCAGAACGGGAAAAAAATTATCAGGCGGCCTGGAGGAGGCAGTAAAACTTATCAAAAGAGGCAAGGTGCTGGCAATCAAGGGACTGGGGGGCTTTCACCTGGTTTGCCTGGCCACCAGCCAGAAAGCCATAAAAAGGTTAAGACAGATCAAACGAAGAAAGACTAAACCACTGGCCCTGATGGCACGCGATATCCAGACGGTCAGGCAGTACGCGAAACTCAGCCTTGCCGAAAAAAGCTGGCTGACCTCTCCGGCCCGGCCGATAGTGCTTCTGAAAAAGAAAAAGGAATTGCCGGGGATTGCTCCGTTCATCGATACGGTCGGCATCATGCTTCCCTACACTCCCCTGCATCACCTCTTGCTCAAAGACCTCCCGCTCATTGTGGCCACCAGTTCCAACCGGAAAGATGCCCCGATCATCAAAGACGATTTTCAGGTGGGCCCGGAGCTGTGTGATTATATCCTTACCCACAACCGGGAAATTGCCATGCGGGCGGACGACTCGGTAATCAGAATAGCCAGCGGAAGACCGGTTTTTTTCCGCCGGGCCCGGGGATTCGTTCCTTTCCCTCAGGTTGTTCCCGAAAGTCTTAAAAGCCCGGTCCAGATTCTGGCCGTGGGCGGTGAGCTGAAGAATACCATCTCCGTCTACAGGAATGGCTACATAATAACCTCGCAGTTTCTGGGAGACCTGGATGACTACGAGAACTTCAGATACTTTGAAGAGACTCTGGCTCATCTCAAGAAACTTTTTAGCTTCCGTCCCGATCTGGTGGTCAGCGACCTCCATCCTGATTTCTGGAGTACCCGCTATGCCCGTAATCTGAAAATACCACATCTGAAAGTGCAGCATCACTTTGCCCACAGCCTGGCCCCGTTGATAGAACATCAAATCCCCCCGGGAGAAAAGTTTCTGGGCGTAAGCTGGGACGGTTTCGGTTATGGTGACGACGGCCAGGCCTGGGGCGGCGAATTCCTGCTGGCAGATTACGACGGTTACGAAAGATATGCTCATTTCGATTATGTTCATCTGCCCGGTGGAGATGCAGCCGCCAGAGAACCCTGGAGAATGGCGACCGCCTACCTGTTCATGGCCTTCGGTAATAACTTTCCCCGGCCCCGACCTCTGGCCCGGATTCCTGAGACAAGGCTGCGCTCAGTGCGATTGATGATGGAAAAGGAAATTAATACCCCTTTGACCTCGAGCGCCGGCCGGCTTTTTGATGCCGTGGCTTTTCTCTGTGGACTGGCCCCGGCCAGAGTTGAATTCGAAGCCGAGGCTCCTTCCCGTCTGGAAGCCGCGGCTTCCAGAGCGGCTTCAAAAGATAGCCTCCGTTATTCTTTTTCAATTAACCGGGCCACCCGACCCTACCGGATTGATTTCTGCCCCACCCTGGTTGAACTGATGTCTGACCTGGAGAAGAAAAATATCCGTCCGGAACTGGCCGCCTGGAAATTCCACCTGACCCTGGTCCGGGTCATCCTGGAGATTGCTCTGCTCGCCCGAAAAGAGCATGGCCTTCACCGGGTAGTTCTGACCGGCGGAGTGTTCTTAAACCGTATCCTGACCGAACAGACAGAAAAAATCCTGAGGAAAAACGGCTTTGAAGTCATAAGACCTGTGCTCTATTCTCCGGGAGATGAATCCCTGTCCCTGGGTCAGATTGCCTACGCCCTTAACCAGATGAAACGAAAACCCTTCAGAGTTAATTGCCGGCAGTCTTAGGAGGCATTATTTCAGAGAAATTCTCCGGCGACTTCTTTCCAGCCTGAAACCTGGCTCCCCGAAAAAATAGATGGTGGCATTGACCAGAAGGGCCAGGAAAAAACCGGAAGCCGCCGCCAGCACAAACCCAAAAATTCCACCCAGAAAACTAAAAACCAGACCGCCCATCAGTTTTCCCTGCATTTCTTTAAGAAAGACAGGCAGGGCGGAAACCAGACCCGGGAAAAATTCGGTAGAGCCAAGCACCAGCCCGAACAGAACCCCCAGAAAAATCCCCAGGCCGCCGAAGAAGAGCAGGAAAGAAACCTGGTCCACCGAACGCAGATAGATGCTTCCGCTCTCAGCCGGCTTTGATTCAGATATGCCGGTCCCGGTTTTCTGTTCTGGAACAGATCCCTCTGGCTGGCCATATAACCCGGCTCCGCAGAAAGGGCAGGTTTTCAGATTATGATCAATAAGATTGCCACAAACAACGCAGACAATCTTGGTCGACGTTTTGACCAGCGCCGCGCCGCAGCTTTCGCAGTTCCTGGCCTCCGGCTCGTTCTGATGATAGCAGACGGGGCAAAGTACCGCCTCCACTCCATCTTCAGGGGGTTCGGACTGAATCCACTGCTGGCCATCGTAATAATACCAGCGGCCAGTCTGGGCCCCTATCATCCAGCAACGCCCCTCTCCGTCGACCAGCCGCAGTTTCTTCAGGGCCTCGGCATACTGATCCCGGCTGATGTCTCCGCGCTTGAACTGTTTGCTGAGTTGAGAGAAACTCGCTTCCACCGCTCGAAAACGTCTGTCGGGCATCTGATTATCCCTCATTAAGTTATATTTATGGAAGTATTGTAGCAAATTTTAGAGACAAATATCAGGTGCCTAAATTTTGTGCAGTTAGTTATATCTTGCGCAAATTCAATATATTTGGGCAAAAAGCAACGGGTTTTTTGCACAGGCTTTTCCACAAAAATTGTGAATATCTTCAGCAGGGAAAAAAGATGGTTGGGTGAAGAATCTTATTTGAGAAAATCGAGCAGGCTGTTGCCGGAAATCGGTGCAGGTATAAAAGACAGTATAAAAATCAGACCTATAGCCAGGCTCAAAATGATTCTTCTCCTGGAAAATACCCGGCCGGAATCAACAACCGGCGGATGGCGCAACCCCAGGACTGATATCAGCACCGCCCAGATTAACCAGCCGGCCCAGTAAAAAATACCCAGCACCAGCAAGATCAGAATTATTCCCGGGGCCAGTCTCTTCGTCCTTTCGCCGAACAGGGCATAGAGAATATGCCCGCCGTCGAGCTGTCCCACCGGGAAGAGATTGAATGAAGTTACCAGCAATCCAACCCAGCCGGCCACGGCCAGGGGGTGCAGAATCAGATCCTGATTCCTGGCTACCGGGCCAAAAGTCAGACCGATGAACAGCTTGAGAAGCAGCGGCTCCCCGAACAGGATCGAGCTTTCTCTGGGAAGAGCGGGGACCAGTCTGGAGAGCTGCAGCCCGGCATAAAGGGCGGGAACAGATAAAAGAAAACCGGTTAACGGCCCGTTGGCCCCGACGTCAAACAGTTCTTCACGCTCGGTCAGAGGGGATTTTATACGGATAAAGGCGCCCAGAGTTCCGATCAGGGTAGGAGCCGGAATAAAATACGGGAGAGTGGCCTGAATCCGGTAGCGGCGGCAGGTGAGATAATGGCCGAGCTCGTGGCCAAGAAGGATGATAAGAAGGGATACAGAATAAATCAGACTGAGCCTGATCAGCTCGGGCTTTAAAAACAGCTTCATATTGATGGCTCCGGAGATATCCTCCGGATTCCGGCCGGCAAAGATATAGTTTATTCCCCATAAATAACCGACAAAATAGGTCGATATTATGGTCAGAATAAAAAGAAAAAGATTAAACCACCTTTTGCCGCTCAACATGATGGATCAAAAAACAAAAACAGGAGTGCCGAAGCACTCCTGTTAACTTACGCTGATAATCAGCTTCCCTTAAGGCGACGGGCTTTGGCTTCCAGATCTTCCTTTCTCTCCCGGTGATCGGGGTCGGGAACACAGGCTCCGCTCGGACAGACCGAAGCACACTGAGATTCATCAAAAAAGCCCACGCATTCGGTGCACTTTTCCGGGTTGATTTCATATCTCTCGTCACCCGGGGAGATAGCCTGGTTGGGACATTCTGGTTCGCAGGCTCAACAGTTAATGCAATCTTCAGTAATCTTGTAAGCCATGTCATCCTCCTTTTCTGTTAGCTAAATCTATTATATTCTCCCGTCTGAAATAACAATACTTTTTGCCGGTCACCGACCGGTTTCCAGCGTCATCATCTTCATGGCCGCCTGGTAACCATAATAAGTATTCTGGTAACCGGATTGCAGGTCCCGGTAGAGGCTGATCGCCTGGTCTTTCTGCCCTGCTTTTTCATAAGTCTCGGCCAGGCGGAAAAGAATAACATCCAGCGGGTAATCTGTCGGTTTTTCCTTCTCCATCTGGCGGTATATCTCTATCGCCTTATCATACTGGCCGCGTCTGGACTGGACCTGGGCATAGAGGTCAAGGATCTGATAATGGACCAGGTCAGACCCTCTATCCTTGACTCCGGACAGTATGTTTTCGGCTTTGTCCAGGTCATTTTTTTCGAGATAATGGGTAGCCAGGGCCAGGCTGGCTATCCGCCCGTATTTTCTCTTTTTGGCCAGATTCTCCAGCCTGGCCAGGTTTTCCTGATTCTTGTCCAGATCAGCTTTGAGGGCCATCACCTGGCTCAGGTAGCCGGCTTCCCGGCTTTTCTGGTACTGGAGCAAAAACCTGACTCCAATAATCACCGCCAGCAGGGCCACCAGCCCCACAGCTATGGCCATGAATTTTTTTTCATGTTTTTTGACCCAGCGAACAAACTGGCTCAGGCCGGTAGCCAGTTCATTTTCCTTTAACTGCCTTCTCTCAGTTCTTTTCATTTCTGACAGCTCCTTAAAGACTTCTTTTTAGCACATTCAGGAATAAAATCCAAGAGCAAAAGGCAACAAAAGGGGCGGAGCCTGCAAATTCATAAAGGCAGGGAATCTGATCAATAGCTGAATTTGAGCAGTCCGGCTTTCTCCCTGATCTGCTTTCTGATTTCTTCTTTGCTGACCAGACCCTCTTTTTCAGCTTTGATGGCCTGGAAAAGCTCATAGGTGGTCAGAAGGGCATTGCCGTCCTTTTCAGCTTCTTCTACCTGGAACTGAGAATAGGGATTGTTTCGCAATTTGGCTTCAACCAGATTGAAATAATTGCCGATCAGAAGAGCCTTCATCCTGGTATTGTCAAATTCCTGCATCCGGCGGCCCTTGAACCTCTGCAGCAGGATGCAATCATCGTCAGTCGACCAGTTTCGGCTGCTTCTTATGACTACCAGTATTAGAAACTCTTTTCGCAGGCAAACCTCCACCGGCTGATCATTATTCTCGATCAACCACAGGTCTTCTTCCTTGTCCCTGATGACATTTTTCCAGTATTGATCAACATCAACCACCTTGCCCCAGCCCAGGTACTTAAAAGCCTGGAGGACGGCCGCTTTCAGTTCCTGGCCTTCAGCTTTGAGCAAACGGTTGAAAGCTTCTTGCTGTGTCTCCCGCAGGGTCTTGATCTGCTCGTCCAGTTCCTTTAATCTCTCTTCAAACTTCTTCTTTTCCTCTTCTTTCTTGAGAAATAATTCTTTGATTTCCGGGAACAAATATTCTTCCTTATCAATCCAGTCCATCTGTTCCACCTCCTTGCCTTTCAGTTCCATTAGCGGAAAAACATCTTTCAGGATGAATTCAGCCACCTTAATGTTGTTCTGACCGAACCAGGGCAGAAGCCAGATGAAGCCCTTCCCTTTTTTAATCACCAGCGAAACCGGATAGCCATCATGGCTCTTGGCCACTATCTTCCAGCTTTCACTGGCACTGGCCGGAACCTCCCAGAGGTCGGCCCCGAAAGAACCGGGCAGCAGTTTGTAAAGATGAGCCAGGCTACCGGAGAATTTATCAAATACCAGATTGAAGGGCATTTCTGGAGTCACCAGCAACACCTCACCGGGGGCTGATTCCTGGAAATGGATCTCGGGAAAAGTTCCAACCACTCCGGTCAGCTGGTAAAGATGCCCCTTGCCGATAAAACAGACCACCCTGGCTCCGTCAGCCACCATTTCCTGAATCTTTTCGGCCAGACCGGAAGGCACCGCCTCTTCCTCCACCGGCCAGTTGAGCTGGTAAAAAATGACCCTGGCCTCGGGCAGGATGGTCGGCAGAGTTCTGAAATCTGAGGTGTGAATGAGAAAAGTATCGACCTGCTCCTGCTCCAGATATTCCTTATCCTTATCTTCGAAATCCAGCAGAATAACCCTGTTCATAGTTCGGTCCTTTCAAAGCTCTGGTTTCACCCCTTAATTAAAACATCCCGCCAATAAATTTATCACCTTTCAAGGTGAATTAAAAGATGATTTATGCTCCCCTCATTTTGCAGATAAAACACAGAGATCATTAAGGCCTCTCCGGGTTTTGCTGCCATGCCTTCTTCCCATCGGCAACTCGCCCCCCGGCGACTCCAGATTCAGCGCATCACTCCGGTTAGGATGAAATGCCCCTGGGGAGACTCGAACTCCCGGCACAGGGATTAGGAATCCCTTGCTCTATCCATACTGAGCTACAGGGGCAGTCATAGATAAGAGCTAAATATAACCCATCAGCCTGATTTTTTCAATCTATGCAGCCGCCCCTGAACTCCCTATTTCTGACAGAAGGGGCAGAAAAAAGAACTCCGGCCGGCTATCCTCTTTCTGTTGATAGCGGCCCTCCGGCAGCGGTAACAGAGCATCCCATCCCGGCCATAGACCAGGTGTTTTCGTTGAAATTGACCTTTCTCGCCCCTGGCATCGACATAATCGCTGACCGAAGAGCCTTTAAGCTTTATGGCTTCCCGCAGGGTCGATTTCATCGCCCGGTACAGTCTCCGGACTTCTTCCGGGCCCAGCGTCCCCGCCGGACGGTCAGGTCTTATCCCCGCCCGGAACAGGATTTCGTCAGAATAAATGTTGCCGATCCCGGCTATGATCTTCTGATCGAGAAACCAGCCTTTTATTTTCTTACGACCATGC
>CAZDZU010000036.1:0-10376 GCA_964509995.1 uncultured Eubacteriales bacterium
TGATAGAACTGGTTCCGGTTGAGTTTAACCTGCATAACTCCATAACCGAAATTGTTTCCACCCTGGCTCTGCCGGCCCACCAGAAAGGGCTGGAGCTTCTCTGTCATGTGCCGCCGTCCCTGCCGGAAGCGGTCGTGGGCGACACCAGCCGCCTGCGCCAGGTGCTGCTGAACCTGGTCAGCAACGCCATCAAATTCACGCCACAGGGTGAGGTGATGGTGGAGGTGGAAGAAGAAGCCCGAACGGCAAAAGAGATCATTCTCCATTTCAAGGTAAGCGACACCGGAATCGGCATCCCCCGGGATAAGCTGGAAAGCATTTTCCAGCCGTTTGTCCAGGCTGACGCTTCCTTCAGCCGCAAGTACGGGGGCACCGGACTGGGGCTGGCCATTACCTCCCAGCTGGTCAGCCTGATGGGAGGCCGGATCTGGGCCGAGAGTGAACCGGGCCAGGGCAGCACCTTTCATTTTACCGTAAAGCTGGGCCTGACTCCGGAACCAATCCGCCGGGCCATCCCGGCCACCCTGGCCGCAGTTCATGGGCTCCGGGTCCTGGTCGTGGATGACAACCATACCAACCGGGTCATTCTGAAAGAAATGCTCCAGAGCTGGAGGATGAAGCCCGAGGTGGCCTCTTCAGGGCCCCAGGCTATTGAGCTTATAAAGACGGCGGTAGACAGGAAGGAAGGCTTCGGGCTTTTTCTTCTGGACCTGTCGATGCCCGAGATGGACGGATTCACCCTCATCAAGAAAATCAAAGAAATTGAAGGAGCCGGAGAAGCACCCATCATCATTCTGACTTCAGCCGACCGGGTGGGCGACCTGCAGCAGGCCAGGGAACTGGGAGCCGCTGGCTATCTGGTCAAGCCGGTCAGGCCTTCCGACCTGCTGGACACCATCATGGCCATAAAGGGTTCGGCCCAGGGCGAGCACCGGCTGGAGGTCCCGATAACCGAACATACCCTGCCCGAATTCCGTCGCAAGTACAGCATTCTCCTGGCCGAGGACAATCCGGTCAACCAGAAGGTGGCCATCCTTCTCCTGCAGAAAAAAGGGCATCAGGTAACGGTGGTCGAAAACGGCCGGCAGGCACTCGAAATGCTGGAAAAGGAAAACTTTGACCTGGTGCTGATGGATGTCCAGATGCCGGAGATGGACGGTTTTGAAGCCACCAGACAAATCCGCCAGCGCGAGCAATCAACCGGGGAGCATCTGCCGGTGGTGGCCATGACCGCCCACGCCATGAAGGGTGACCGGGAAAAATGCCTGGAAGCCGGGATGGATGATTACGTGGCCAAGCCCCTTTACCCCGAAGAACTATACCGGGTAATCGAAAGGTCGATAGTCAAAAGGAAGACTGGCTGCGGTGAGACTTAAGGATTGATCATTAATGGACCATAGTAAGAAGGAAGATTCGAGGAGCAAAATCACAAATCGCTTGCCGAAGCCAGCCAGTTCAATCCTGGTAGCCGAGGACGACCGGGTAACCCTCAATCTGCTGGCAAAAAATCTGAGAAGCTGGGGTTATGAAGTCCTGACTGCGGAAAACGGCCAGCAGGCCTGGAAGCTTCTAAAAAGACCAAACCTGCAAATCGCCATTCTCGACTGGATGATGCCTGGTCTGGAAGGTCCGGAACTCTGTCACCAGCTAAGACAACTGAGCAAACCCCGCTACACTTATCTTATTCTGTTGACCTCCAGGGATTCTTCCAGCGACCTGATCCAGGGACTGGAGGCCGGGGCTGATGATTACATGACCAAGCCCATAAACCTGATGGAGCTGAGAGCCAGGTTAAAAACCGCCCAGCGGATAATCGAGCTTGAAGACAATCTGATCAAAGTCAGAAAAATGCTGTCCCGCCTGGCTTCAACTGACAGCCTGACCGGAGTCTGGAACCGTCGGAAGTTTATGCGTTATCTGAAAGAAGAATTCAACCGCGCTCAGAGAGAAGGCCGCTCCCTGGGTGTGCTGATGGTGGATATGGATAATTTCAAGGAAATAAATGACCGCTATGGTCATCCGGCGGGAGATCTGTTGCTCAGGCAGCTGGCCCAACTCATACGGCATAACCTGAGAAATTATGACCGGATAGCCCGCTATGGCGGGGATGAATTTATCCTCCTGCTTCCCGGAAGCGACAACCGCGGCACTCAAACGGTGGCTGACCGGCTGCTGCATTTAGTCCGTCAGAAAAAATTTCGCACTGGAACGGGAATGACAACCGCCCTTAACCTGTCCATCGGAGGGACGGCGACAGGTTCCGCCAGAGACCTCGACCCCAAGAGCGCCGTCAGAACCGCCGACCGGGCCCTGTATCAGGCTAAAAAGGCCGGCCGGGGCCGGGCGGTGGTAATTGATTATGAGCCAGGTGAAAAACAGGCAAATAAAAAATAAAGAGGAGGTAATTAATGGCTGCCAGTGAGAAATCAGGGCACCCTATAAACAGGCAAGAGGTGCTCGAAAGAATTGGCGGAGATGAATCCTTCCTGCAAGAACTGCTGGCTATATACCGCGAAGAATTTGAAAAAAAATATGCCGAGCTGGAAAAAGCCGTCGCAGAGAAGGATTTTAAGACAATCAGAGAGGCCGGACATTACTTGAAGGGTGCTTCAGCCAACCTGAGCCTGCCGGCTCTGAGGGAAGCCGCCTGGAAAATGGAACAGGCAGGAGCCAGCAGTGACCTCAAGGCTGCCGGGGAAGCTCTGGGTTCGCTGAAAACAGAGTTCAGGAGACTGCAGGAATTCCTCGGGAGCAGATCCTGAATCCAGCAATCTGTTAACGGTCTGTGCTGCCGGCAATCAACAGTTTTGTCTTTTTCAGCTTTCAAAGAGCTATGAGTTTTTAGAGGTTCATTATCCCGCCCAGGCTGCCCGCGTTCTCAGGGCAGAAGTGTCTTCCCGTATTTTCAGCCGATATCTTATAGAAGGAATAAGGCAGTAAAATTGCAGCCAGATTTTCCGGGCAATTATAATCGCCCGGTTCTTAACTTTATCAATAATCGGGCTCCTCACCCGCAGAAACTTTTTCAGCCTCTTTCTAAAAAAGCCGGAATAAGGTCAGTTGGCTTCAATCTCTTATGAAATGCGGAAGCTCAGCGGGAATTTCCAGGCTCAGCTCCACCAGCCCGCGGACCGCGCCCTTTTCTGTCCAGACAGATTGATAAATTAATTTCTTCCGGCCCTGCTTTTCTATGGTATAGACATTCGGCTGGCCGGTCCGGAGAATTTCCCGGATTTTTTCCCGGGACTCAGGCTTATGGCAGTCGAAGATACTCCGACCGATAAGCGACAACCCGCCCTCCTTTTCAAAGGACAGGGCAGCCTGGCGGTTCATATAGAGAATTATCCCCTCGGCGTCGCAGACCGTTATGGCTCCGGGAAATTCTTCTGTCCACTCAGGATTTCTCATCTTGCTCTCCCTTGTTTTTACCGGTTGCCCCGCGGGTCAACCTGGTATAGATTTATATAAGAAATTGAAGTCTGATGGTAGCCCTTAATGAATTATTATTAAAAATAAGATCAGCAGGGAACTTAACATGCGCGGGGAAAAAGCCTTGAGACTAAAACGAAAGAACCCGAAAAGTAATCAGGAAAGCTTCAGGAGCAGGCCGGCCTCAGGAGTGGTTATTATGGCGATACGGTCGATCTCCGGGCTATTGCCGCTGGCGTTTCTTATGCTGGCTCTGGCCTGTTCTCCGGCAACCGGTTTTTCTGAAGAGAAAGCCTCCAGCCTGAAGAACGATTATTTCTCGCCGCGTCTTAAGTTTCCTCCGTCCGGCCAGGCAGCGCAGAAGAAAGCCGAGCCATCCCAGCTTCATCTGAGAATTCAGGAAGTCCTGGTCAGGAAAACCGGATTTGAATCGCTGGAAAAGCTGGAGAATGAATTAAAGCCCCTGGTGAATTCCGAAGTTCTTGACCTTTACCTCCTGTATTACTGGCTCCGGGGACAGCAGCTGGAAGGGCTCTGTCTCGCCCGGCTGCAGTTAAGGCAATCTCCCGCCGACCCCATTCTTATCAACAATGCGGCCGCATTTCTCTACGCTCTGGGTGAACTGCATCTGGCAGCAGAAGCTCTGGAAGCAGCCCGGCTTATTCTTCCTGATAATCCGGTCATTCTGAATAATTCTGGAGTCCTGAATTTTGCCCTCGAGCGACCGGGAGAATCCAGAAAGTATTTTCTCCGGGCGGTTAATCTCGATAGCTACCAGCCGGAAGCCAATCGGGCACTCCACCTGCTGAAGCTTCAGGAAAATCCGGCCGAGAGAGTCACATCCTTCCTGAAAAACTCCCTGGCCGGCGGCTACCGCGAATCGCTGGCTAAAGCCGTTGACAACCCGCCGCTTCCCCTCTCCTTCCAGCAGGAAATCTTTTCTGCCCGGCCCGAAATGCCCGAAGACTTCGAATCCTATTACCAAAAAACTCCCTATTACCAGAGCGCTTTCCTCAGTATGGAAGGGAAAGAAACAGAACTGCGCCAGAATCTGGAAAAGCTTCTGGCAACCGGACTGAGCTTCCCGGAAACAGAAATCTCAGTTGCCAGCGGACTGGCTCTGAGTTCAGCCAGAGCTTACCTGAACCTCACCGAACTGGAGGGCCGCCTGGATTATCTCGAAAGAGAAATAGAAAGGCCGGTTGATATGCAGCTGGCAGAAATACTCGGCCGGGCTAACAGTCAGCTTGAATCTCTCTGGCGCGATTATCAGAAACAAGAAAAAACCTGCCTGGGCCTTCCCCGGGAAGAAAGGGTGGCCTGCATCAAAAAAGCTCAGGATGACTACTGCTTTCGCTACCAGCAGCAGGCTGAGTATTTCTACCAGAGATATCGGAAGACCGTGCTGAATTACCTCCAGCAGGCGGAAAAATATCTTAAAGATTTCGCCGGACGCTTCTACTTCTGGCTCAGATATCTTCCGGAAGAACAGCGGGCGCGGAAAAGACTGGAGGCCGAGCTCCGGGTCTGGCGCCTCTACGAGCGGCTGTGGGAGAAAACCTTCCTGATGCTGACCAGGTTACCTCAGCCGGCTTTTAAGGACTGTCTGCCCGCCCTGCCCCTGGAACCGGAAACCAGCCCCGAGCCAGCCCTCACCCTCTACGACCCTTTTTCGGCCATAGGCCTTGATTATGAAGACCCGAAATTAACCTTCAGATTCCGCGCCGACCGGGTAATTTTTGTAGCCTCAGCCCCTCTGCCCGGGCTGTCGCCAGCCGGCAGGCCGGTCATGTCAACTGTCCACCTCTATCCTCCAGAAACTACGGGCAGCAGGCCACTCTATCTGGTTCTGGAAGCCGACGGAAAGCTCAGCGACATCGGAGAACTTGGGCCCTGGGCCTACGCCGGGCTGAGCGCCGCCACTTCCTGGCGGATCTTCCTTAACCTCAGCCTTCCCGAAAAACAATCAAACCGATAGAGCCGAAGTTATTTAGTAAAAACCGTTATCAGCAAAATTGGCCGTTCTGGACACAAACCGGAACCACGTCTGACCCGTCCTGGAAGAAACAGAGAGTCCGGGCTGCCGGCGGCTATCAGCCAGATTATCCGCCTGCTCCTGAGTGCGTTCCCAAACTGCCGGTTCGCCACCCGGCCGCTTCCCGATACTCCGTTCAGGCTTGATACCAGGCGTTAACCCGAAAGAAAAAACAGATGGACAGGGGAGGCTCCTTGTTGATAACATAGGGAAAATTTTTGAGGAGAGGTGCGCAGGAACGATGGAAACAAAAGAGAAAGCCAAGTTCCCGAAAACTTTCTGGACGGCCAACACCGTTGAACTTTTTGAAAGGGCAGCTTACTACTCGATGGCTTCCTTCATGGTCATCTATTTGAAGGAAGTCCTGGGCATGTCGCCGACCTTTGCCACCTTTCTCAACGGGTCCCTGCTCTGGGGTCTAATTTATTTCATGCCAATTGTCTCCGGAACGCTGGCCGACAAATACGGTTATAAACGTTCACTGACCGTTTCTTTCTTCATGCTTTTCTTCGGCTATCTGATCATGGGAAATGTCCAGAAGTTCTGGCCGGCACTCTCCGGCCGTTCAGCCAGCAGCCTCGATTATACCATCCCGGTTGTCCTGGCTATCGTCCTGATTGGTCTGGGCGGCTCGATCGTTAAACCCTGCATCGCCGGCACGGTTCAGAAGACTTCCGGTCTGTATCCCACCCTGGCTTTCGGAATTTTCTACATGGTGATAAACATCGGCTCAATCACCGGGCGCGGGGTGTCTTACTTTATCCGGACAAAATTGGGAATCCCGGCCATCTTTACCTACGCCTCGAGCCTCTTCATTTTTCTCGGCCTGCTGGTGGTCCTGTTTATCTACCGGGAACCTGAATACGTGAGCGACGGACTGAAAGACGGACAGCAGGTTAAGAAAAAATCTCTCCGGGAAGCAGTACTGGGCATTTTTATCGTCCTGAGCAACCTGAAGTTTGTTTTCTTTCTGGTGGTTATCGCCCTTTTCTGGTTCCTCTATGTTCAGCTCTATAACCTCATGCCCCTTTTCCTGCGGCATATCGACCCCAATGCCCCGGTGGAGCTGTACACGCTGGCCAACCCGCTGATGATTGTCTGCTTCCAGCTTTTAATCACCCGACTGGTTAAAAGATGGACTCCGGTTAAATCAATCCTGTTGGGCGTGGGTGTAACCACAGCCGGCATGCTGCTGAATATACTTCCGGTTCTTCTATTTTCTGATATCACTCGCCGGGTATCACTGGCCGGACTGGCCATCCCCGTCGCCGGCATTTTTCTTCTGATCAGCATAGCTTCCATGGCTGTCGGCGAAATGATGGCTTCGCCCCGAATTTATGAATACATCGGGCGCATCGCTCCCCGGGGAGAAGAAGGGCTCTATCTGGGATATGCCAACCTGCCGGTGGCTATCGGCAGCATCCTGGGTGGGCCGATCGGCGGTGCCCTCTACCAGAAGCACATCGCCAGTCCGCTTCAGGCGGGACAATCGCCGAATTACATCATCATCTGGGCAACAATAGCCTTTCTGGGCGTCTGTTCCATGGCCGGGCTGGCCATCTATGACCGGCTGCTGGCCCGGGAAAAGCCAGAAAGAGCCTGACAGCCTGGCTCTGTCTGAACGGGAATTCCGTCTTGAATGACGTCCTTAAAGCTTGAGTATTTTTTAATTACCTTTTGCTTTCCCTTCTCAAAAGATTCTCATATCCTGAAATCCCTTTTTTAATTCAGATTGCCCGCCCTCTGTCATCTTCAGGAAATATCTTGATTCCCATGATTTAAGGCAAAGATTCCCGGCGGGTGGCGCGGCGGGTCTCCTGTCGCCCGCAGCAAAAGGGGTTTCCTGGAGAGGGGGTGAAGCGAGCACTTCGGGGAGGCGCGCGGTGACAGGCATTCACATTAGCGATCAGCCGGAAAAGTGCGGGCCGCCTTCCAGCCTACTAATTACCGAATCTGGGATTAACCACCCCCGAATAAATTGAGCCAAAAGTATAATTTATGCCGAGGGAGAGTCCGTAACTGTAGGCCGTGGCCAGGGCTTTTCTCTGCAGCAGGATATCTTCTAAACTCAAGTCGCCCTTGGCCAGGTAAATCTGGTCCTTGATCTTGGCAAAACGGCCGGAAATTCCCACCGAGAATCCCCGGTAGAGCCTCAGGTTTAAGCTGGTGTAAAAGGTCAGATGGTTCTTGCCGAAGTCATGAAAATAATGGAAACCTTCGAGAGAGGCGTAGACATTTCCCCAGGGCTCTTTGATTTCCAGGATCACCGACAGAGTCTCGCCCAGCAGAGCCTCCCGCATCTTGTCGTAGATGGTTTCCTCGCGATAATAATTGAGGTTGAATCCCACCCTGTAGAGAAACCGCAGCTGCCGTCGGGTTGATTCCGAGTAAGGGAAATAATTGTATTCGATGGCCGGGGCCGGGTTGAGATTAAGATTGATATTGTTGTAGGTCGAGGAAGAAACCCCGAACCAACCTCCAACCGACCAGTGCTGGCTCAGGGCATAAACCAGGAGGGTGGACAGGCTGAAACTGTTCTGGTGCGAGGTTATAATTGTGGTGACCTCATCCTCGGTAACCTTGAACCGGCTGCTGTTCAAGTTTCCGGAAAGGCCCGACCGGAATTTCAGCTTTTCCGTTACCCGGTTAGCGCTGACATTGCTGTGCAGGGAAAAAAAGTTCTTGGTTGCTTCACCCGACAGGCTGCCCGACAGCCCCAGGTTGAAGACCCAGAAATTCCAGGGATCATCCACTTCGGCCGGCGGTTGACGCCTTTCAAAATCAATTCTCAGATAATCTCCGAGGTCGGTTTTGGCCAGGTAGGGAACCAGCCCCACCTTCAAAACCCGGACCAGGCCTTTTCTTTCTGTATCGGTCGAATCCGTCCGGGAAGAAACATATTTCAGGGTGTGGTGGACATTATAAAAGTTATTCCGGCCAATAAAATTCAGCGTGTATTCCCGGCCGCCGCCGGCCGTGCCCTGGATGGTGATCAGGATGTGAACATCGGCCTCGGTCCTTTCACGCACAAAACTGACAAAGCTCAGTTCTGACCGGATATAGTTCATGTCGCACTGATGGCAGTCGATAAACACCCGGGGAGGCTCCTGAACCACCCGGGGTATTCTTTCCTGGGCCAGAGAAAAAACTGCCAGCAGTAACCACAGGCCGGGTATTATCAGACAGGATTTAATTAATTTCATCCCGGTTCTCCTTCAGTCCGGTCCGCCTTTCTGCTTTTTCTAACTGCGTTCCGTCCCGGGCAAGGCTGATCAGATTGAGAACAGTTTATTTTTTCCTGGTATGAACCTGCTCTTCTGACTGGCGAATAAGGTCAGGGTTAATTCCGGAGTGCTCGGGTCGGGTCTCAACGCCGGCAACCCTGAACTGGCCTCCTGTCCGGAACCATTCCTTAACCTCACGATTAAACAGGTCAAAAATCAGCTTCAGACCAAATATCGTGCCCAGGGGAAAAAGGCCAACCATAATTATCGCCAGTAACAGGGAAAGAGGCCAGGCCCAGCGACGGGCCTCCTTTAAGCCCGAGGCGGCTTTCAGCCCGGCCAGACCGAATAATAACGAACCAATGGTCAGCCAGAGTCCGAATTTCTCCAGAAAATCCGCTCCGGCCAGATGTCTCAGCTCACCCCCGGAACCCAGACTCAGGCGGGACAGAATCAGCAGTCCAAGGCATACCACAAAGGTAACCAGCCCAAGGACGGCAAAAACCCTGATTATCTTCCTCGCCAGGCTGACTCTTTCGGGCATATTGATCACCTGCTGGTCTTCTATTTTACTTGACTTCCAGCTGGATTCAAGACCAAAAATCAAGTAAAATCGGCAGGAGCGGCTGAGTCGACCACCGGTCGGGAAGAGAGAAATGTTTTTTTCAGTTTTCTCCGGTCGTCAATGAATAGAGAGCAGGAAATTCTGAATACGAGGTGGGCAATGAAAAAACTGCTACTGGCCATTTTATCAGTGATCTGTCTGAGCATCGGGCTTTCGGCCGATGTCTATATCAAAATGGTAACCAGGGTTGACCCTTTTGAGGCAATGGGCCAGAGCCTGCCGGCCAGAGAGAGCGTTTCCGAACAGTGGATAAGCGACGATTTTTACTTCGTCGAGACCGGTGAGGGTTTTGCCTATCTGTTCGATTCCAGGCAAAGTCTCTTCTATCTAATTTCCCACAGGACAAAATCCTACCTTGAAATAAAGCCGCCGGTAGATTTTGCCAGCCTGTTGCCGTCTGAGCTGGCTCCGATGGCCCAGGCACTGCAGCAGATGACGCTATCGGTTGTGCCGACCGGCGAAACCAGAGTTATCAACAATATCAAATGCCAGGGCTACCGTCTTCAGATGACCATGATGATGTCCCCGGTGGAGATAAATATCTGGGCCTCAGAGGAATTGCCGGTCAACCTGAAAAAATTCCTGGAAAATATCTGGCCTGAATTCATCAAGCTGGAGCTTAAAGCTTCCCCCCAGTCGGTGGCTGAACTCAGCAAAATCCGGGGCCTGTGGATATCCCAGGAGAGTAAGGTCCAGATGATGGGCATGGAGATTAAGTCCAGGGCTGAGGTGGTGGAAATCACCAAAAAGACCCCGCCCAGAAACATCTACGCTCTGCCCCAGGGCTACCGCAAAAAGGACCGGCTGGAAATGGAAGATATTCAGGGCTTCTGAGCCCGGCTTCCGCGGGATTTAAATTTCTGGCTAATTTTCATCGATCACAGGTTCCTTTTTGTTTTTTTCATCTGATTTGTCCCGATTTCAACCCGGAAAAGGCAAAGAACTCCGGGCGATCGAGGAAGTTTGCCAGTCAACGCCTCATATCTTCCTGGATAACCATCCTGCCCGCAGGCCGGTTAAACTCTATGAGAATCCAATTAGATTCTCTTATAAATTCAGTCCT
>CAZDZU010000037.1:0-1485 GCA_964509995.1 uncultured Eubacteriales bacterium
CCGCCAGGCTGGTCAGAAAAATTATTCTGGAAAAAAACAGACCTGTTCTCGGTCTGGCTACGGGGAACACTCCGCTGCAGCTATACAAATACCTGGTAAAGATGCATCGCGAGGAAGGGCTGGATTTCAGCCGGGTGATAACCTTCAACCTGGACGAGTATGTTGGCCTGTCCCCTGACCACCCGGCTTCTTTTCACCATTTCATGTGGGCCAACCTTTTCAGCCAGATCAACATCAAACCCGAAAATGTGCATATCCCGGACGGTCTGGCCCCCGACATTCCTGCCTGCTGTGAAAAGTATGAACAGGAGATCAAGGCGGCCGGGGGAATTGACCTCCAGATACTCGGCCTGGGCACCAACGGCCATATCGGATTCAACGAGCCTTCCTCATCCTTGAGCTCGCGAACCAGAATAAAGACCCTCACCAACCAGACCAGAAAAAATAACGCCGTCTTTTTCGGCGGCGAAGAAAACGTTCCCTTTCATGCGATTACCATGGGGATAGGAACGATTCTTGACGCCCGGACCTGCCTGCTGATGGCCTTCGGCAAGAAAAAAGCCCGGGCCATTGCCCTGGCAGTCGAAGGTCCCCTGACGGCCATGGTGCCGGCTTCAGCTCTTCAGCTTCATCCCAGAGCCATACTCCTGCTCGACCGCGAAGCCGCTTCCGAACTGAAGAATCTGGATTACTACCGCTGGGTTTTTGAACATAAGCCGGAGTGGCAGAAGATATGAGAACAGGTTCCGGCAAGCCCTTCTCTTTCGCGGCCAGGGCCATAACAGCAGGATGTTAGCTTGGCTTTTATCCTGCCGCCTGCAGCTAAGGAGGTTACGTGCCAGGATGGGGCGAACGAGGAGGGTGGGGACAGACGGCAACAGGATCCTTTTCCTGCCTGAAGCTTTTTCCCTTTTTGACTTGTTTTTCCTGCCTGTGGTATAAGATTTTAACCTTGATTTGCGGAGAAGGACTGAGTCATGCATCTGACGACACTTGACTGGATTATCGTCATTGTCTCCATAAGCATCTGCTTTCTCCCGCCCTTGATTCTCAGCCGGCGGGCCGGGAAAAACACGGCAGAATTTTTTACCTCGGGCCGGGCCGCGCCCTGGTGGCTGATAGGTGTGTCCATGGTGGCCACCACCTTCAGCACCGACACGCCCAACCTGGTGACCAACATCGTCCGCAATAACGGAGTGGCCGGAAACTGGGTCTGGTGGGCCTTCCTGCTGACCGGCATGATGACTGTATTTTTCTACGCCCGCCTCTGGCGACGTTCGCGGGTGCTAACCGACCTGGAATTCTACGAACTGAGATATTCTGGCAAGCCCGCTTCCTTTGTCCGCGGCTTCAGAGCCATTTATCTCGGACTCTTCTTTAATTGCGTGATCATGGCTTCGGTCAACCTGGCCGCAGCCAAAATTGCCAATGTCATCCTGGGCTGGCCAATGGCCAGAACGCTCATTATCTGCAGTCTCATCAACG
>CAZDZU010000037.1:1495-10276 GCA_964509995.1 uncultured Eubacteriales bacterium
GTTGTGGGGAGTCCTGGTGGTTGACCTTATTCAGTTCGGCATCGCCATGACCGGAGCTT
Organism: uncultured Eubacteriales bacterium; assembly: GCA_964509995.1. GTDB lineage: Bacteria > Acidobacteriota > Aminicenantia > Aminicenantales > Saccharicenantaceae > Saccharicenans. The sequence continues at coordinate 1,555 of CAZDZU010000037.1, forward strand.
TCTCCGCAGCCATCTTTGCTCTGAAACAGCCCGAAATTGGAGGGCTGTCAGGGCTGTTTTCTAAACTTGACGCCCGAACGTTAGGTCTGCTGCCAGATTTCGGCAACTGGACCATCGCCCTGTCCATATTTATAATCCCGGTGGCCGTTCAGTGGTGGTCGGTCTGGTACCCGGGAGCCGAACCCGGAGGTGGCAGCTATATCGCCCAGAGAATGCTGGCCGCCAGAAGTGAGAAGGATGCGCTCTCCGGCACTCTGTTTTTTAATTTTGCCCATTATGCTCTCAGGCCCTGGCCCTGGATTCTGGTGGCCCTCTGCTCGTTTATCATCTACCCAGAGCTATCTGACATTCAGAAGGCTTTTCCGGGAGTGGACCCGAGGCTGATCGGCAACGATATGGCCTACCCGGCCATGCTCAGGTTTTTGCCCAGCGGATTTCTCGGAATCATGGTGGCTGGACTGCTGGCGGCATATGTTTCCACCCTGGTTACCCATCTGAACTGGGGCAGTTCCTACGTTGTCCACGATTTTTACCGCCGCTTTATCAAACCGGGCGCCGGAGAAAAACATTATGTGACCGCCGGGAGAATCATGACCGTCATCCTGATGGTCCTGGCCAGTCTTCTGACCTTTGTCCTGGAATCGGCCAAGGCCAGCTTCGACCTGATGCTGTCCATCGGTGCCGGCACCGGTCTTATTTATCTGCTGCGCTGGTTCTGGTGGCGCATAAACGCCTGGTCGGAAATAGCAGCCATGGCCAGTTCATTCACTGTGGCTGTTTTCTTTTTCCTCCGCGGCAAAACTGGGCATCCGGTTCCCCAGCATATTTCGCTACTGGTAACGATTGCTTTTACCACGGTCGTCTGGTTAGTGGTCACATATGTGACCAGACCGGTTGACCGGGAAAAACTCGTTTCCTTCTGCCGTCTGGTAAAACCGGCTGGACCCGGCTGGAAGAAAATAAGGCCTGAAGCCGGTCTGGAAGGTTCACCCGACAGCCTGACCCTGTCTTTTGCCGGCTGGGTAGCCGGTTGTATTTTTGTTTATTCAGCCCTCTTCGGCACGGGAGCTTATATTTACGGTCGATGGCCTCTGGCCATTTTCTGGACAGTGCTTTTTGTGGTCAGCATGGTTTCTCTGATCAAGATAGTTGGCAGGATCTGGTCCGGAGCCGGACAGGAAGCCCAGACCGGGGTCTGAAATGATAGCACTGGGTCTCGATTCCGGAACTCAGGGAACCAAAGCCCTGGTGGTAAAAGCAGAAACTGGCGAGGTTATGGGTCGGGGCTATGCCCGCCATCGACTGATCCCCGGACTGAAGCCCGGCGAATCCGAGCAGGACCCCAGTGACTGGGTAAAGGCTATGGAAGAGGCCATTGGTCAGGCCCTGACCGGCGCCGCAATAAATCCCAGGGAAGTTGTCTGCCTGGGCATTTCCGGTCAGCAGCATGGCTTTGTTCCCCTGGACGTCAGGTATCATCCGCTGCGACCGGCCAAGCTGTGGAATGACACTTCCACCGTGAAAGAAACCGAAGAAATAATCCAGGCTCTGGGAGGCCGAAAAGCTTTTATCGATAAACTCGGAATAAACCTGGCTGTTGGTTATACGGCTTCCAAAATTCTCTGGTTGAAAAAGAACGAGCCTGAAAATTATGCCCGCCTGAAGTTGATAATGCTTCCCCATAATTATCTGAATCTGTACCTCACCGGAATCGCTCGCCTGGAATACGGTGATGCCTCCGGCACCGGATTGATGGATATCAGAAAGCGGTGCTGGCACCGGGAAGCCATCCAGGCCATAGACCCGGAACTTGAAAGCAAATTGCCCCCGATTTCTCACCCGGCAGAACCCATCGGTTACATCAGACCTGAAGTGGCCGCCAGATTTGGTTTCGAACGGGTGCTGGTAGCAGCCGGGGGTGGAGACAATATGATGGCGGCCATAGGAACCGGCAACGTGAGCGAAGGGATTTGCACCGTGAGTCTGGGGACTTCGGGCACAATTTTTTCTTTCTCCGAACAGCCCTTCGTTGACCCCGAAGGTGAAATCGCTGCCTTCTGCGACAGCACCGGAGGCTGGCTGCCGCTGCTCTGTACCATGAATGTCACCAACACCACCGAGCTTTTGAAAGAACTCCTCATGATTGACAATTCTGAACTGGAGAATCTGGCCGGACAGGCGGGAGCCGGAGCGGCCGGGTTGATTTTTCTGCCTTTTGTGGATGGGGAAAGGGTTCCCGCCCTGCCTGAAGCCTCGGGTGTCTTTTTCGGTTTCACCCGCCAGAACTTCAACCGTCGGCAACTGGCCCGGGCAGTGATCGAAGGAACGGTGCTCAACCTTGGTTACGGATTCTGCCGGATGAAAGCCCTGGGACTCAAGCCTTCTGAAATCAGAGCTACCGGTGGAGGAGCCAGGAGCCACACCTGGTTACAGGTGGTAGCCGATGTGCTGGAAGCTCCGGTGGTCACCCTGAAAGAACCAGAATCAGCTGCTTATGGGGCTGCCCTGCAGGCCATCTGGTGTCTTAAAAGACAGGAAGTGGCTGACCTGAAAATTTCTGACCTGGCCAGGGAACTTATAAAAAAAGACAGGCTGACCATCAGCCCTGACCCGGAGCGCTCAGCTCTTTACCGCGAACTGCAGTCAAGGTTTAATTCTCTCTGGCAGAAACTGGCTTCAGAATTTTCCGAGCACCGGCGACTCGTCCGAAACAGGTTTTAATGCTTGTGGAGGTCTTTGTGCATTACCCTGCGGACGAGGGTTCGTCTTTCTTCGTCCGATAATAACATCAGCTGTTCTTTGAGAGTATCGTCACCCTCCTCTTCCAGCATGCGGGCCACATATTCAATGATGCTGGAAGGAAATACCAGGTCCCGCTCGTACAGGCCGCGTTTCTCCCTCAGAATCCTGGCCGACTCCAGGCAACAGCCCGGCAGCTCCGGCAGGCTGTCCAGCAACTTTCTATCCCGGAAGATGTTACCGCTGACGTACAATTTATCAGCCAGTTCGGCCGCTTCCTTTCCCCAGATGCCGGCGGTTTCGGCACTCAGTCCCCAATCGGCAGCCATGGTCATCCCAGCCAGGAAAAGATGGATCAGGGCACTGCCGTCGGCTGTTCGCAGCTCAACTGTCTGCCGGCTTTCAGCCGCTTCAAACAATTCCATCTCTCTCGGGTTGACCAGAGCCGACAGGTTACTGACCCTGGTCCAGCCCAGCGGCACCCGGATCATGGCGCTGCGGTTAAGGTCGCTCCAGCAGATTCTGGTTGGAGCTTCCTGGTTGGGAACCAGTCGAAAATAGGATGAGGCAACCGTATTGCCGAAAGCGGTCAGAGAATCGGCATAATGGCAGAGTCCGCCGATCAGCAACCTGGCCTCCTGGCTCAGACTGCCATCAGGATTGGTCATTATATTCCGCCCTTCTCTTTTCAACTCCAGATGGAAATGGAGCCCATTTCCGGCCACGCCCTCTTCAATCTTCGGGGTGAAGGTGGCCACCATTCCGTGACGGAAGGCAACGTTTCTGATAATCCAGCGGGCCAGGACCAGATGTTCTGCGCACTCTTCAACCGGTTCGGGCAGAAATTCGATTTCCATCTGCTCGGCTATCTTGCCGTTTATTTCTTCCACCTCGCTTTCCACCCGGTCGACATAGCCGACCTCACTGTGGGCATACTTAACAGCTCCGGAAAGCTGGCTGATCAAGCGGACCATTTCATCCAGCACCGGTCCTGTCTTCACAAATGGCGAGGAGGAATGATAGCCCCTCTGTTTCTGGGCCGGGTATATGGTCGGCTGGTCGCTGAGGAGGAAAAATTCCAGTTCACCCAAGGCCCTCAGTTCCAGGCCTGTATGCTCCCGGAAGACCTGATGGGCCCGAATAAGGATGTTATCGACAGTAAACCTGACCGGCAGACCATCGCTGTCAAGATAACGGCAGATGAAATCCAGGCTGCGGTCATCAAAGGGATTGAGAAAGGCCGAACGGTAAACAGGCACCACATACAGGTCGGACAGGCCCATATCCACCAGCCCCTTATAGAGAGAAGAACCATCCACCCTTTCTCCCTCGGCCAGTATGGTTTCAGCCTGGAGAGGATTCAGCACCGGGATTTTAAGTTCTTTGAGCTTGCCGTCCAGACCGATGTAATGAAAGGTTATCTTCTCCAGCTTTCTATCCTCAATCAGTTTAAGAAAATCCTGTCTCTTAGAATCCCTAGGCTCCTTGTCCAGCAGGGCGGCCACGGGGTTGGAAAGGGCATAAGATCTTTTTGACACCATATCAACCTTCCTTATCATTTATTATTATTTCCGGCTCCTCCAGAAAGAGCCATTATTTTATGTTAAATCAAATGGTTCTGACAAGTGCCCGCCGGGATCTCTCAATTTAGCGGTTTGCCTGATCGTGCCTATCGGCAGAAAATGATCCCGCCCCACGGGCTCGACTGCAACCCCTGATATCACCCATCTCTGCGGGGAATGCCCTGCGAGTCAAGGGCAACCGTCTGCCCGCCGTCCGGCGGCAATCTCTACCCCAGAGCGCTGAAACAGAGACAATTCTTTTTACCTCCCGGGTCACATATTTAGTCGTTCGGGAAGCCCGAAACTGGCGGCTCAATAGAGCAAATATGGCTGGCGCAACCGGTCAAACTCTTTCAGGCCGGTTTCCAGTTGCCCGATGATTTCCAGTGGAGACTGTCCAGACTCCAGGGCCAGCCGGATTTCAGAATTACCCATAATTTTATCGAAATAGTCGGAATGAAAGGCAAATTTATCAGGATACATATTTTTTATCGTGCTTATAATCCAGAGAGCCGTCAGAAAAGGACGGTAGGCCAGACGGTCGGTCACATGCAATTGACACCCCCCGCACAGTTCTCCGCGGTATTTGGAAAAGCTCGGAGTAAACCAGGCTTCCCTGAATACAACGCCCGGTAAACCCAGGCGGTTAAGCCGCTCGGTCAGATCATAACCGTCTATCCAGGGAGCGCCGAACAGTTCAAAAGGCCGCGTGGTTCCCCGGCCTTCGGAGACATTTATGCCCTCCAGATAAACCTGACCCGGATAGACCGCGGCTGTTTCGGGTGTCGGCATGTTTGGCGAGGGCATCACCCAGGGCAGGCCGGTCTGATCAAACCACATCTCCCTCTTCCAGCCTTCCATGGGGACTACCGTCAGTCGAGCTTTTTTCTTCAGAAAACGGTCGTTGAACATCCTGGCCAGTTCGCCGACGGTCATCCCATGGCGCTGAGGAATCGGGTAAAGCCCGACAAAAGAGCTGAATTCAGGATATCTGAGTATGGTGCCTTCCATGATCAGGCCGGTAACTGGATTGGGCCTGTCGAGCACAATGAATTCCACATCCAGGGCGGCGCAGGTTTCCATGGCCTGGGCCATAGTAGCAACGTAGGTATAAACTCTGGTCCCCACGTCCTGAATATCAAAAATCATCGCCTGGATGTTTTTGACCATTTCCTTTTCCGGGACCTTACCGGCAGCCACGGTGTCAAAACGTCTCATATATTCATCTATATGACTGAGCATGTCAGGGTCGGGCTTGAAGGACTGGCCATAAAGGCTGAAAACCGGAAGCTCATATTTGTCGTCAAAGTAAAAGGGAACATATTCACCGGCCTGAGCGTTTCCCCTGATGCCATGTTCGGGACCATAAAGGGCGACCAGATTTACCTCGGGATGCTCCTTCAGCAAACGAGCAGTTGAACGAAGGTTCCGGTCAACTCCCGAGGGGTTGGTAATCAAACCTACCCTTTTGCCCCGGATGAGGTCGAGTCTATTTTCCAGCAGAACTTCCACCCCGGGTTTGACAGCGGGAGCGACAGCCGCCGCCGGATGTCTTGCTTGCTTCTTATCGCAGGATGTACCTGTAAACATTATTTGTAAAATAAAGAGGCCAAAAAGAAGCCGGATAAATCTCCTCCCGGCTGGGCTGGTTGAATTCATCTGGACCTCCTTGGGGCTCCAATCTTTATTTCCAGAACAGATTATATTCAAGCTGGAAATATTTAGAAAGAATTTGTTTGATAACCATGGCCCCCAGGGATTAGATGCCCTTAGCGGGCTTGATATTCCATCCCCATGGATTATAAAATCAAACCTGTCCTAAATTTCTAAAGGAACTGAGGCCATGAAGAATAAAAATCTATCTTTTAACAGAGTATTGATTATAATGATGATTTCCGTCAGCTTATTGCTGTCGTCTGCCTGCAAACGCAAAGAACATTTCCTTCAGGACCCGTCTTACCGCCAGCTGGTTCACAAACAATTCCTGAAAAGAGTCGAACTGGCCAGGGGACGGCAGCAGGAACTTTTCTCGGTCTTTAAGGGAATTAATACAGAAGAAAAAGAAGCCCTGGAATTCCTGTTTGCCTTTATGCCCCTGAGCGACCTGGCCAACCTGGATGGCCATTATTTTCTCGACCAGGTCAGAACCGCCCTTGAAGCCAGAAAGTATTTTCCCTGGGGCCGGGATATACCGGACGATATCTTCCGGCATTTCGTTCTCCCCTACCGGGTAAACAACGAAAATCCCGACCGCGCCCGCCAGGTCTTCTTTGAAGAGCTGAAAGCAAGAATTAAGGGCCTTGACCTGTACCGGGCAGCTCTGGAAGTCAACCATTGGTGCCACGAAAAAGTGACCTACCGGCCTACGGATGACAGGACTTCTGCTCCCCTGGCCACGGTTAAGACCGCTTATGGCCGCTGCGGTGAAGAATCAACCTTTACCGTCGCTGCCCTGAGAGCGGTCAGCATTCCGGCTAGGCAGGTATATACTCCGCGCTGGGCCCACACTGATGACAATCACGCCTGGGTGGAAGTCTGGGTTGACGGCCGCTGGTACTACCTGGGAGCCTGCGAACCGGAACCGGAGTTGAATAGAGGATGGTTTTCGGGTCCGGCCAAAAGAGCCATGATGGTTCATACTACGGTCTTTGGTCAGTATCGGGGCCCGGAGGAAACTCTGGTCAGCACCGAGCTGTACACCCGGATTAACCAGTTGCCGCTGTATGCCCCGACGGCCCAGCTGACAGTAGAAGTCAGGAATAAATCTGGCGAACCGGTTCCCGGGGCCAGCGTCGAGTTCTGTCTTTACAATTACGCCGAGTTCTATCCCCTCGCCACCAAAGTGACCGATGAGAAAGGCCAGGCCTCGATAATCACCGGCCTGGGAGACCTGCTGGTTATTGCTTACAAAGAGAATCTCACCGCCTGGGAAAAAACAACGCCGGGAGATGTTGAAAGGGTGGTCCTGAACCTGGATGAACCCGACCTGACTGAAAGAGAAATCGACCTGGACATACTTCACCCGGTGGCCAGGCCGGTGGAGCCCAGCGACCCGGCCCGGGTTGAAGAGAACAACCGCCGCTTGCGGCTGGAAGACATTATCAGGGCCGCATATGAATCATCATTCATAAATAAAGACATCGCTTCCATCTTTTCCCGGGAAAAAGGTCTGCCCGAAGACCTGACCTGGAAATATCTGGAAGCCAGTCGCGGCAACTGGCCAGAAATCCTGGAGTACCTTTATGCCCTGAAGCCTGAAGAATTCGAACGAGGACTCGCCCTGCTGGGGGCGATAACCGCCAAGGACCTGCGCGATACCCCGGCCGGGATTCTGCTTCACCACCTGCGGGAAGCACCGGTCAGGACCGAAGATCTGGATGAAGAAACTTACATAAACTATGTTGTCTCTCCACGTATCGGCCGGGAGTTGCTGACCTCCTGGAGACAGAGCCTTAAAGAAAGGTTCAGTGAGCAGGAAATGGCCGATTTTCAGAAAAATCCGGATAAAATTGCCAGCTGGATAAAAGCAAATATAAAGTTTGATGACAGCAACTATTACCAGGTTCCCCTTTTCCCCCACCGGGCTTTACAGCTTGGCCGGGCCGATGAGTACTCCATGAAAATTCTCTTCGTAGCTCTGGCCCGGACGCTCGGAATTCCTGCCAGGATAGAACGGGCAACCGGCCGTCCCTGCTTTCTTAAGCAGGGCCAGTGGCAGGAAGTATACTTTGCTGACGAAGGAACCCGGCCTGAGGCCCTGACCAAATCCAGCCTCGTTCTTGAATACGAACCTGCCCCGGGTTTACCCAGACCGGTCTATTATTCTCATTTTACTCTGGCCCGTCTCAGCCAGGGAAAATACCGGACTCTGGACTATGAGAATGAACCGGCCCTGGATTCGTTTCCCTGCCGGCTTCAGGTCGACGTCGGGCATTATGTTCTCATCAGCGGCAACCGTCAGCCCGACGGCAGCGTTCTTGCCCGGCTCAAGTTCTTCGAGGTTCCCCCCGGAAAGGAAACCCGGGTTAGCTTCGGGCTGAGAACCAGGCTGCAGGAACCGGAAATCCTCGGTCGCCTTAATCCCGGGGCCCAGGTTTATGACCTCAAAAGGCAGACCGGTCTGAACCTGTCCACCATTACCGGAGAAAGGAATTATATCCTGATGCTGGTCGAGCCAGACAGAGAGCCGACCAAGCATCTCCTGGAGGAGATCCAGGCACTGGGTGACCAATTTTCAGCCTGGGATGGATTGCTGGCCGTGGTGGTCGCCCGTGATGCCCTGCCGGCCGGTTTTAACCTCTCTGATTATCGGGGGATTCCGACTTCAGCCAGGTTGCTCTATGATTCTGAAGACCTGGTCAGGAAAGCGATCAGCAACGCTCTGAACAAAGAAACTTCCAGCCTGCCACTGGTTCTGGCCT
>CAZDZU010000038.1:0-10229 GCA_964509995.1 uncultured Eubacteriales bacterium
AAGATATTTCTGCTCCCGGCCTGGCCGCAGGACTGGGATGTGGACTTCAAGCTATACGCCCCTTACCGAACTGTGGTTGAGGGCCAGGTCCGCTCCGGTAAAATCACCAGACTTAAAGTAACGCCTGAAAGCCGCCGCTCAGACATCATAGTCTTCAACAGACCAGCTTAAATTGACTGCTAAAAGAATTTAATTCTGCTGGTCCCCAATCAACCGATGATTAACCCTTCCCGTGTTGTGGACAGATTATCGCCTGCTTAAAACTTAAAACATAAGAGTTTCAGGCGACAAAAGCCTGCGTATTTATTTTAAGAATAAATAATCAGATGAACGGATCTCTTTAAGAAAACCCTATAAATATTCAATCATAAGAAATGGATCTTAAAAGTGAAAACTAAGCAAGCAAAGATATCCCCCTGCTAATTAGATATCAAGCCGCTTTGGCTCAAAAAAAGAAAAAATAAAACGAAGCTGATTTTTCCGGTTTTACCGAAATCAGCCTTTCATAACTCCGATCGGCACCACCCGGGCCACGAGCTTTCCCAGCCTGGTTTCGTGGGAGACCCGCACCACCTCGTCCACATCCTTATAGGCGGCGGAAGCTTCCTCCGCCACACCCTTCCAGCTGGTCGCTTTGAGCTCAACCCCCTTTCTGGCCAGCTCGTCTCTGATCTGCTCTCCGCGGAAACGACGCAGGGCCTCATTGCGGCTCATCACCCGTCCGGCACCGTGAGCCGTGGAGCTAAAACTCAACTCCTCGGCTTCCTTAGTCCCAACCAGAATGTAAGAAGCTGTCCCCATACTTCCCGGAATCAGCACCGGCTGCCCCACCCCCCGGTAAACTTCGGGGATCTCCGGCCGGCCCGGACCGAAACTTCTGGTGGCGCCCTTCCGGTGGATGCAGAGCAGCTTTTCCTTCCCGTTGACCGTGTGCTTTTCCACCTTGGCCACGTTGTGGCAAACGTCATAAATCTGCCGCATGCCTTTGGCCGAACCCATCACCCTGGCAAAGACATCCCTCACCCAGTGAGCAATCATCTGTCGGTTGGCGAAGGCATAATTTACAGCCGCGCACATCGATTTATAATAGCGCTGGCCAAGGTCTGACCTGAACGGCGCGTTTATCAATTCCCTGTCGGGCAACCCTTTGAAACCAAACTTATTCTCCATCAGCTCTATGTAGTCGGTGGCAATCTGATGTCCCAGACCGCGGCTGCCGCAATGAATCATCACCAGGACCTGCTCCTTCTCATTAATACCGAAGGCCCTGGCCACTTCAGGATCGTATATTTCATCAACCTTCTGAATCTCCAGGAAATGATTGCCGGCGCCAAGAGTCCCCAGCTGGGGAATTCCCCTTTCCATGGCTCTATCCGAAATAAACTCCCAGCTGGCATCCTTCATCCGGCCGCGCTCTTCGGTCCGGTCGAGGTCTTCAGCCGTTCCGTAGCCCTGTTCTACCGCCCACTCGGCACCCTTAACCAGGATTTCTTTAAGCACACTGCGGCTGAGCCTGGTTATTCCGCCCTTGCCCACACCGGCCGGCACTTCTTTGAAAACCTCGGCCAGTAATTCCTTTCTTTTGGCAGTAATATCTCTTTCCTTAAAATCCGTCCGCAGCAGGCGCACCCCGCAGTTTATGTCATAACCGACCCCGCCCGGAGAAATGATTCCTTCCTCCAGGTCAAAAGCAGCCACTCCCCCTATGGGAAACCCGTATCCCTGGTGAGCGTCGGGCATGACATAGGACATCCGCTGAATTCCGGGCAGGCAGGCTACATTCCGCGCCTGCTGCAGAGTCTGGTCGCGCCTGGCCAGCTCGATCAACTTTTCCGAAGCGTAAATCCTGGCCGGGACTCTCATCTCGCCAGATTTGGGGATTTCCCAGATGAATTCACTGACTCTTACCAGGTCCATGGCTCACCTCACATGTCGACGACTACCTGAAGAACGAGGCCGTCGCCGGTTCGCTCGATTTTCATTTCATTATAGGTAACGGCCTTGACCTGGCCGTAAATTTCATACTGCCCGGAAAGACGGTCGCCAGTAACTTCTGCTTCGAGATGATATATTGTCTTTCCATTTTTCTTTTCTTCTTCCAGCCTGACTCCATTCACCCGTCCGAGCAGAAATGATTTAACCTCCAGCAAATAGATCAATTCCGTCAGGAACTTGACCGTCAATTGCTCGGGGCTGGTGGCTTCAAGCCGGATACTTTCCCCGATTTCGGGCTGAATTTTATCCGGGTCCCACATCAGCGAGGCCAGGGCCAGGGCGGCATTAGCCAGGCATTCCTCCAGGTTATGCCCGTAGGCCCGGAACTTGCCGTCAGCCATGTGTTCCAGAATTTCATACCTCTTTTCCATGCCTCAGTCCCGCTTATTATTTTAGCAGAAGTCTCAGAACCGAAAAGACTTGCCCGGAGCAAAGACGCCGGCTATGGTCTGTCCGCACTTCGGACAACGGCCATCCTGAAGGAGGTTGGTTTTCACCCAGAGACCTTCCCGACGGATGACCGGGGTTCCACATTGAGGGCAGTGGGTGTCTTCCCCTTCACCCCAGACGTTTCCCAGATAGACATAGCGCAGGCCCTCGGCCTTCCCAATCTCTCTGGCCTTCTTCAGAGTGGACACGGGAGTATCGTGAGATTTCAAATACTTATAATCGGGGTGGAACCGGCTCAAATGCCAGGGAATATCGGGGTCAACTTCCGCCAGAAATCTGGCAATTCCCCGCAATTCATCATCTGAATCATTCAATCCCGGAATGACCAGGGTGGTAACTTCCACCCAGATGCCGAGCTCCCGCATTTTCCGGATGCTGTCCAGAACCGGTTGCAGCCTGGCCTGACAGACCTTCCGGTAGCTTTCGTCCCGGAAAAATTTCAGGTCGACGTTGGCCGCATCAAGATAGGGCTTGATTTCTTCCAGAGCCTCGGCAGTCATATAACCGTTAGTCACGAAATTATTTTTCAGGCCGGATTCTCTGGCCAGCCGGGCAGTCTCGAAGGCATACTCAAAAAATATGGTCGGCTCGGTGTAGGTATAGGAAATGCTTTCACAGTCGTTGAGGAGCGCCTGTCGCACAACTTCCTTGACCGGAAGATGAGCGCTCCTCACTCCGCTCTTACCGTCTGACAGCCTGGTCTGGGAGATCTCCCAGTTCTGGCAGAACGGGCAGCGAAAGTTGCAGCCGATGGTCGCTATCGACAGCGATCTGCTGCCCGGCAGAAAATGAAAAAGTGGTTTCTTTTCGATAGGGTCAATATGGGCGGCGATGGCCTCCTCAAAAACATGGGTATAGAGAATGCCGTCTATGTTCTGCCTCACACCACAGATGCCGAACTGGCCATTGCCCAGCAGGCAGTGGTGGGCGCACAGCCGGCAGGCCACCTTCCCGCCCTCCTGGCGGTCATAGAGCCTGGCTTCGTGCCGGGGCATTTATTTTCTCCCTGAAAACAGTCCAGAAAATTTTTCAAATGATGGACAGAGATGGCTGATGACGCACTGGGAACAAAGTGGTTTTCTAGCCTGACAGACCCTTCGGCCGTGGTCCACCAGAAGAAAATTAAAATCGAGCCAGTCGGAGCGGGGCACTATTTCCATCAGGTCGCGCTCGATCTTATCGGGGTCTGTCTGGCGGCTGAGGCCAAGGCGTTCAGAAAGTCTTCTGACATGAGTATCGACGGCAATGCCTTCAGCTTTTCTGAAGGCCGAGGACAGAACGATGTTGGCTGTCTTGCGGGCGACACCGGGGAGCCCGACCAGTTCTTCCATGGAATCAGGAACCCGGCCCCCGTATTCAGCCATCAGCTTTTGAGACAGCCCGATGATGCTCCTGGCCTTGTTCCGGAAAAAGCCGGTCGAGCGGATGTCGTTTTCCAGTTCCTCCTGCCGGGTCCGGGCAAAAGATTCAACTGTCGGATATTTACGAAAAAGCCCGGGGGTAACTTTATTCACTCTCTCGTCAGTGCACTGGGCAGCCAGAATGGTGGCCACCAGCAGCTCAAAAGGCGTTCTGTAATTAAGGGCTGTCCGGGGCTGGGGGTATTCTTTTCTGAGTATTTTAATTATTTCTGATATTCTCTTTTTCCTATCTTCAACATCCCGTCTGGCCGGGCCATCGCCCGGAGACCTTTTTACGGGAGATTTTTGAACTTTCCTGACTGTTCCTTTTTTCCTTTCCACCATGTTTGCCTCCCCGGAATCAGATCCCCAGTTCGGTTCTCAGCTGCAGAACCTGCAGCAAATTATTCCGGCAGACTATCCCGACCACCCGGCCCTCCTCCAGCACCGGCACCTGGTTGACGTTGGCGGTGGCCAGGCGCTGAAGAATCTGGTCGCCGGTTGTACTCGGGGTTACATAAACAATTTTTTCAGCCGGAGTCATGATGTCTCTAACCCGCAGTTCCGGCCAGCGTTCCCGGGGAAACTTTTTTACGTCCTCCAGACAAACGATGCCCACCAGACGTTCGCCTTCGGTGACCAGAAAATTTCGCTCCCGGTGTCTGAGAATATATTCCTGAACCAGCACTTCAACCGGAAGGTCGGGCTCGACCTGTTGAAAATCCCGGCTCATCAGGTCGGTGGCTTTGAGGCCTTCCAGCGAGGATTTCAAAAGCACCTGACTGTAGCCCTGGACCGAGGCGTTATGCAGGAACCAGCCGATGAGCACCAGCCACAGGCCGCCGAGATTCCCGCGGAAAAACTGAAAAATGCCGAAAAAAATCAGCAGAAAGGCCACCCCCTGTCCGGTCAGAGAAGCCACCCTGGTGGCTTTTTTCAAATCGCCCGTAGCTTTCCAGACAATGGCCCGGAGCACCCGCCCGCCGTCCATCGGAAAACCGGGAAGGAGGTTGAAGCCCCCGACGATAGCGTTTATATAACTCAAGTAGGCCGCCGCGACCTGAAAGGGTTTGGAATATGGCGCCAGGAGAAAAGAAATCAGCATGAAGACCAGAGCCAGGAAGAAGCTGGAAACCGGGCCAATCAGGGCCATTGAAAATTCTTTCTGGGGGGTGCCCGGCTCATCGGATATCCGGGCCACTCCGCCCAGGATGAACAGGGTAATGTCCTCCACTTCTTCCCCCTGCTTCTTGGCAGTCAGGGAGTGGGCCAGTTCATGAAAGAGCACCGAAGCAAAGACCAGCAGGCTGGTCAAAATACCCAGCAGCCAGTAATATACCCGGCTGGACACCTGGAAAGACTGGGGAAAATAAAAGGCTGATAGAGAAAAGGTAAAGAGCAGAAAAATAACAAGCCAGCTGGAATCAACCTTGATATCAATGCCAGAAATCCGGGCCACTTTCCAGGAATGTCTCATAACTCCTCCTTCCTCTCTCTGTGTTTATATTCTACCAGCTTTTAATAATCATACCAACAGAAACAGGCCGGGTTGAGCGGACAGAATTTTCTCGGACTGGCTCTCAGATTTCCTGAAAATTCACGCTAATCTGACCGGTCCGGGCTCAGAGCCCTTACCAGTTTTAAGGTCGCCAGCCTGAAGGCAATGCTTTCCTGCCGGTGGATAGAAACCAGATAATCAATAAAAATAAAAAGCCGACACCGTTCGGCCGGAAACCCGGATTGTTTCAGGACATTAATCTTTTAAAGAAAAGTATAAAATCCGTTCTGAAAAAATGGGAAAAGAATGCCGATTGATTAAGATTCAGGTCAAAAGGAAAATTGGTCAGGTGTTTTGACCCGCATTCAACGATTAAATCGATAGCCGGAGATTTCAGGCCGGCCAGAAATATCCGTCCGGGGAACAGCCCTTAAAATTTAACGAATTTTTTATTCGGAGCCCCGCAAACCGGACAGCGGTCGGGGGCTTCGCCCTCCATGGTAAAGCCGCAGACTGAACAGATGTGGAGCTGGGTAAGCTCCAGGTCCTGTCCCTGACTGACAGCCTGGCTGGCGCGGGCATAAAGGGCAGCGTGGACTTTTTCCGCGGCCAGGGCAAACTGGTGATAGGTGGCCGCCTTCTTTTCGCCCTGCTCTCTGGCCACGGCAATGTAGGCGGGATACATTTCTTCGATCTCGAAATTTTCTCCGGCCTTGGCTTTACTGAGATTCTCGGCCGTCTCCCCTTCTCCCTCCAGAACGTTCAGATGGTTCAGGGCATGAATCTGCTCCGAAAAGGAAGCGGCTTCAAACAAGCGGGCGACGTTGGGAAGATTATCGCCCCTTGCTTTTTCGGCGTAAAACTTATACCTGAGATGAGCCTGACTTTCTCCGGCCAGAGCTTCTTTGACCGTGGATTCGGTAATCTTTTTCATCAATCCTCCTTACTTTTTATAAATCCCTTTATATGCCCTTTATATGGCACCGGGTTCCCGGGGATTATTTTTATTCTCAAACGAAGCGCACCATCTGGTTGATGGCTTCCCGGGCGCGGTCGGCGATGGCCGCTTCGACTTCAACTTCCGGTTCTTCCAGCAGTAGAGCCTTATAAACTTTTTTAAGATTGATCCTCTTCATGTTTTTGCAGAGGGCTTTTTCCCGGGCTGGATAGAATGATTTGTTCGGGTTTTCTTTTCTCAGACGATGCAGGATGCCGACCTCAGTCGCCACTATGATTTCTCTGGCTTCAGATTTCGGCGCTTCCCTGATCATCTGACCCGTCGACAGAATCCGGTCGGACAGCCGCCGGACCTCAGCCCGGCACTCGGGATGGGCCCAGACCTCAGCTCCCGGATGCTTCTTTTTCATCATCTCTATGTGCCTGGCCCTGATATCTTCATGAATAGGACAGTAACCGTCCCAGATATGAAGTCTCTTTCCTGTTTTCTCACTGACATAATCAGCCAGGTTGCGGTCGGGAACGAAGATGATTTCTTCCCCGGGCAGGCTGCTGACCACCTTGACCGCATTGGCCGAGGTGCAGCAGACATCCGTCTCGGCCTTGACCTCGGCTGTGGTGTTGACGTAGGCTACAACTTTTTTCCCAGGATGTTGCTCTTTCATCCAGCGCAGGTCCTCTCCCCTGACCATGTCGGCCATGGGGCAACGGGCCCGGAGGTCGGGCAGCAAGACTTTCTTTCGGGGAGCCAGAATTTTGGCCGTTTCAGCCATGAAATGGACACCGCAGAAGACAATGATCTCAGCTTCAACTTCGGCTGCTTTCCGGCTCAACTCCAGAGAATCACCGACAAAATCAGCGATGTCCTGAATCTCCTCCGGTTGATAATTGTGAGCCAGGATAACAGCCCGTTTTTCTTTCCTGAGCCTGTTAATTTCTTCTACCAGCTTATCTTTTTTCATCCTCAGCCTTTTCAATTTTTATTGAACACAGCCCATCATTCGGTTGAAATTCCGGTTCATTCCGGGAAGACGTCACACCAGCCCGGCTCCGCAGTGGCGGCAGGTTTCTTCGCCCTCACGATTATAATCGCCACAGTGCTTGCATCTGATAAGTTTCACCTGACAGCGGGCACAGAGCTGAGCATTTTCCGGCAGGACAAAATCACAGAACGGGCAGTGTAAATGTTCCTCCTGGGCCTCAGGCTGCTGGCTTTTCCCGGCGGGTTCAACCTTCTCGCCAGATTGTTTCTGGAGATAATTCTCTATTGCCTTATGCAGGGCATCGGCTCCCAGGTTCGAACAATGCATCTTATGGGGCGGCAGTCCGCCCAGTTCCTCAGCCACCTGTTGATTGGTTATCTTCATGGCTTCTTCCAGGGTCTTGCCCCTGGCCATCTCGCTGACCAGGCTGCTGACGGCAATGGCTGCGCCGCAGCCGAAGGTCTGGAATTTCACATCTTCGAGCCGGCCGTCCTTGACCTTGATGTAAAAGGTCATCATATCACCGCAGACCGGGTTGCCCACTTCTCCGACGCCGTCGGCATCGGGAATGGTCCCCACGTTGCGCGGGTGGAGGAAATGCTCCATTACTTTATCAGTGTACATTTCTTTTCTCCTGAAGATACTTAGTATAAAGCGGGGACATCTCCCGCAGCCGCCGGACCACCGGCGGAAATTTTTCAAGAAAATAATCTATTTCCCTGTCTCCTGTTCCATCCAGCAGGGTGAGCACCAGACTGCCCTGGGCCACGGACGGGTCCAGGCCCATGGCTGCCAGAACGTGCGAAATTCTCAGAGACCTGGAAGTGCAGGCCGAACCGCTGGCTACCTGAATGCCCTCCAGGTCCAGGCTCAGAAGCATGGCCTCTCCTTCAACGAACTTCACGCAGAAACTGGCCTGATGGGGCAGCCTCTTTTGTGGATGACCGGTCAGGATGACTTCGTCCAGGCTGTTAAGAACTCCCTCTATTAATCTATTTCTCAGTGCGGTCAGCCGGCGGACTTTATCTCCCATCTCCAGCAGGGCCAGCTCGGCCGCCTTACCCAGGCCGACCAGAGCCGGGACATTTTCCGTTCCGGCCCGGCGGTTATTTTCCTGCACTCCGCCATCCATAAGCGGGGTCAGTTTGGTTCCTTTCCTAAGATAGAGTGCCGCCGCTCCCTTCGGACCGCCAAACTGGTCGGCGGCCAGGCTCAAAGCATCCAGACCCATCGCCCGGACATCCACCGGAATATTGCCGACGGCAGCCACGGCATCGGTGTGAAAGAGGACTCCCTTAGACCGGCAGAGGCTGGCGATTTCAGCCACCGGTTCAATTGTCCCTACCTCGCTGTTGGCCATCATCACTGAAACCAGAACTGTCTCCGGGCTGATGGCTTCAGCCACTTTCCCCGGGTCCACCAGCCCCTGATGGTCAACCGGAATCTGCACTGTCCTGAAACCCAGCTTTTCCAGAAATTTGGCCGCTTTAAGAACCGAGGGGTGTTCAATGGCCGAAACGATGATCTGTTGGCCGCGGGCCTGGTTGGCCAGAGCCAGGCCTTTGATGGCCAGGTTGTTGGCTTCAGACCCGCTGGAAACGAAAATGATTTCTTCCGGCTGGCAGTTGATGAGACGGGCCACCTGTTCCCTGGCAGTTTTCAGGGCTCTGGCTGCCTTCTGCCCGACTGAATGGAGGCTCTGGGGATTCCCAAAGTTTTCTGAAAAGTAAGGAAGCATGGCTTCCAGAACTTCCGGCCTGACCGGAGCCCCAGCCTGTTTGTCGGCATAGAAGCCGTTCACCGAACCCTCCTTTCCCGCCGGGGAGAAAATTCAGACTGAGATAACGCTCTTAATTTCCGGTATTTCTTTTTTGAGCAGGCGTTCTATGCCCATTTTGAGAGTCATCTGGGACATCGGACAGCCGCCGCAGGCTCCCTTTAAACGGACCGAGACCACCCCGTCGACCACGTCCACCAGCTCGACGTCTCCGCCGTCAGCCTGAAGGGCCGGTCTTATGCGGTTAAGAACTTCATCCACTTTTTCTCTCATTTAATTACTCCTGAGAACATTCCTTGCGTAAGCCCGTTGCTGCTTACTCTGTCATTTTATTCTTTTCTGGCATCAATTTCAATCTAAATCCTACTATATTAATAGGAATTTTTAATACCTTCGGACGGGGGCTGCCCTTTAAGGTCAAGAAAACGGATTCCGGTCCCGGCCGGGATTGAAGAAAACATCAGTCCAGCCTCACCGTCAAGCCATCATAGGCAGCCAGAACTTCCACCCCGGTCTCGGCGGTCATTTTTTCGGCCAGCTTCCTGGGGTCAGCCTGGAGCATGGTCATTCCATAATGGGTAAGATAAACCCTTCCGGGCTTTAACTCCCTTACTATCAGAGTGGCCTCAGCCACGGTCAGGTGCTTGATGTAATCACCGCCCGCTTCCCTTGCCCTGAGGACGTTCATCACCAGGATATCGACGTCCCGGTAGCTTGGAAGCAGTTCGGGGAAGTACTTTGTATCGACGAGGAATCCCAGCACCAACCCGGGAAGGTAGAACTTCAGGCCGTAGGTTTCGGCTTCATGGTCGTGGCGGCAGGTAGTTCTGACGGTGAGCGGGCCAAGCGTGTATGACTGCTCCGGCGTCAACACTTCTATTCTGGCGAGATATTCTTTAAGGTATCTAAGGACGACGGCATCCGGCCCGTTCAGACATTCTTCCGGAGCCATCAGGACACCTCCCTTTTTAAGCCCACCGGCAGTCATGGCATCAAGCAGGATGTTGACATCGTTGGAATGGTCGATATGTTTGTGGCTGAGAATAACTGCCTGAATGCCGGTCGGGTCGATCGGCGGGCGACTGTGGGTCATCCGGACGAGCGCTCCCGGTCCCGGGTCGAAGGCGATTTTCTGTCCGAGCAACTCCAGGTAAATCCCGCCCGAAGCC
>CAZDZU010000039.1:0-10215 GCA_964509995.1 uncultured Eubacteriales bacterium
GACACCCCGCCCATTCTATCGGTAACCGATTCCCAGATTCTGGGTAAAATGGTAGACGGCCTGGTGCTGGTGGTCCAGGCCGACCGGACTCCTAAGGAAGCGTTGAGACAGACCCGGGAGATTGTTGACCTTCTTCAGCTGAAAACTTATGGAGTGGTGATCAACGCTCTCAATCTCGATAACCGGGGATATTACCACCGGCATTATTACCGGCATTATTACCAGAAATAAAAATCATGGAGATCAAGGTCAAAATATATTTTAGCCGGGATCCCGCCGGCAATGGCCTGATCGACCTGCATACCCATCTTCTGCCCGACTGGGATGACGGACCAGACAGCTGGGAGGAAACACAGAAAATGGTAGAGATGGCCGCTTCTGACGGAATAGAGGCGGTTTGCCTGACCCCCCATGTATTCCGGTTTTCCCGCTATCAGGACAGCCAGGAAGTGCTGGAGGAACGCTTCAACCAGTTCTACGAACAGTATCAGAATGAAAACCGGGTCAAGTTCTTCCGCGGGGCGGAAGTTTTCATCCATCCCGACCTGATGCAGGAAGTGAGGGCCAGGAACCTGAGCATTAATCAGAGCGAATATGTTTTTGTCGAATTTCCCTCAGACCAGGTCCCTTCCGGAAGCCGCGACCTTTTTTTCCGGATGATGCTGGCCGGTTATACTCCGATCATCAGTCATCCGGAAAGAAACGACCTGCTTGGCCGGCAGCCCGAGATCCTTTACGACCTGGTAGCTCGTGGTTGTCTGGCCCAGCTTACGGCCGGCAGTCTGGTTGGAAGTTTTGGGTCCGAGGTCAAAAAAAGAGCCGAAATTTTTCTCAGGCATCATCTGGTGCAGCTTATCGCTTCTGACACTCACGATTCAAGAAACAGGAAGCCGGTCTTGAGCCATGGAGTGGAAGCGGCGGCCCGGATAGTCGGCCAGGAAACGGCGGAAGCCATGGTCCGGAGTGTCCCCGAAGCCATTCTCAACAACCGGCTGATTCCCGAGCTGGGACGGCCGGTCTGTCCTTCCCGGGGGCGGAAATTATTCGGGCTGTTCGGGAGCAACAAAAATAAAAAAATGCTTGAAAAGCCGGACTAAAACGACTATATATAAATGAAGAAGGAGGTTAGCATGCTCCGGAATGATATTTATCGTTCTCCCGTCTTGTCAGGGATCGTTCTTTTGGCCTTTTTGCTCTTGCTGCTGCCCGCGGAGACTCTTGCTGCGCCCACGGGTGCCCTGGTCGGGTTCATATATGGAAGTGATATGAAGACCCCGGTTCAGAATGCGGTCATTAAAGTTCGAAACGTGGATGATGGCAAAGAATACGTCAGCACCCCGACCGATGCCAGCGGTTCCTACCGGCTTGATAAGCTGAAAGAAGGCAAGTACATTCTCGGCATAACCGCACCTGACGGCGATTACAATTTCCCCTACATAATGGTTGTTAAGGGCGGAGAAATCGGCAAGCTGTCGCTGGCCCTCAAAGCCGGGATGGCCTCAGGCCTGAGCCAGGAAAATGTCGAACCCACGGAAAAGGAAAAAGTTTCCTTTTTTAAGACTCCGGTGGGCGTAGCCGTCCTGATGGTTGCCACCACCCTGGCCCTGTATGGAACCTTCAAGCTGCTGGAAGGTAAGGAAGAAGCTTCTCCTTCCAAAAAGTAAAAGAGCCTGGCTGACCGGACACCTCTGACTGCTCAGGCGCTCTGCGAAAGAATATTCTACCCTTATAAATTCAGCTGGCTTATAATAATCTGCAGAAAATCAGGATGGATAGCTTTATATTCGTTGCCCTTTGCCTGCTGCTCTGGCTTCTGCCGCTTCCCTTCGGAGGCAACATTGAGTGGGCCGTCCTCAGTCTGGAAGTAACGGTCTGGATCCTGTTTCTGGTCAGCCTGATAACTTGGCTGAAGCCGGAGCCGGTAGATAATCCGTCAGGGGAGCGCAGATATTTCCGTGTGGTTTGTCTTCTCCTTGGCCTTTTTTCCCTGGTAGCCTTGTTGCAGCTGATTCCTTGGCCGGAATCACTGGTCCGAGTAATCTCTCCGGCGGCCTGGTCCTGGCGTCATTCTCTGGTCCAGGCGGGCTTATCGGAAGTCCGGTACCAGACCTTTTCCCTTTCTCCCTGGGCCAGTGCCTATGAACTGCTCAGGTATCTTTCCTACGGAGTTTTCGCTTTCCTGCTGAGCCGGACCCTTAATAGCCGGTCCAGAATCAAGGGCCTGACTTTTACCCTTGTGAGCTCCGGTCTATTCCAGTCCCTCTACGGCCTGTCGGAGTTTTTTGGGGGGACAAATCGCATTTTCAACTGGGTTAACCGGTATTATTCCGGCAGCGCTTTTGGTACTTTCGTCAATCGTGACCATTATTCGGCTTTTCTGGAAATGCTCTTCCCCCTGAGCCTGGGCTACTTTCTGGTCCGTTCGGAATTTTTTTCTTTGAAGCCCGGTCTGAGCTGGAGGCAGAAAATAGTCAGGTTCGGACAGGAGCAGTTCCAGAAGTCGCTGCTTTTCATCATTCCCCCTCTGGTTATTGGCCTGGGCCTATTTTTTTCCCGCTGTCGTTCTGGGATCATAATTTTCATTGTCACTTTTTTCCTGACACTGTTTGTACTTTCGCTGACCAGTATTTCCGGCCGGCAGAAAACCGAAAGAAGACTGGTCAGAGCGGTGGTGCTCCTGGTGCTGCTGGGAGTGGTGCTCGTAGGGATTGGCCCTGTTCTGGAGAGGTTTGCCCAGGGAGGATTCTTCGACCGAAACCGCCTCCTTTTTTACACTTTTACCCTGGATCTAATCGCTGACTATCCTCTTTTGGGGAGTGGCCTGGGGACCTATGTTCAGGCGATAAATCCTTACCTGCAGAAGGATTTCAATGTCATCCTCACCCATGCCCATAATGACTTTCTGGAAATGCTGGCTGAAGCAGGTCTGGTAGGCGGCACGGCTCTGATCCTGGCGGCTCTTCTGGGTTTTGCCCTGGCTTTAGGCCGCTGGCTTAAGAGCCGGGACCCCCTGGCCAAGGGAGTGGGGCTGGGGGCGCTGATGGGCGTTTTTGCCATCCTTTTCCACAGTCTGACGGACTTCAGCCTTAGAATGCCCGGCAATGCCCTCGTCTGGTTGAGCCTTTTTGTCCTGGCGGTAAGAGCTCCGCTTGTTCTGGAAAAAAAGGAGGATCGGCCATGAAGGCGAGCGCCGGACCGAAGCAATACCGGAAAAAAATCTTTGGCTGTATAGCGATGGCCGGTAGTTTTCTGGCTCTGTTCGCCTCAGTTGCCTTCTATTCAGGGTACCGGAATTATTTCCGTTATCAGGAAGACCGGAAGAAGATCAGGAGCCTGGAAAGTAACTTCCCGGTTCTGGAGGACCGCCTGGAAAAAGCCGTAAAACATTATCCGCTTCCGATTTTCCAGGCTGAGCTGGGCCGGCTGCATCTGCAGCGGGCGATGGCAGAAATCGAATTCGGCCAGGTCGAACGCAGCGAACCTTTTCTGGACGCAGCCCGGCAGGATTTGCAGCGGGCTGCAGCCGGCAACCCGGTTGACTATTCTTTTTTCTGGGAGCTGAGCAAGGTCTATTTTCTTTATAATTATCCGCTCCTGACATATGCCGGGAAGGGAAGGTTGCTCTGCCGGGAAGCGCTGCGGCGTCATCCTTATAACGAGTTCCTGTTTCTCAATGTTACCCTGGTGTTTCTGGAACAATGGCCACTGCTGGAACCAGGGGAAAAAGACTGGCTGCGGCAGAACATAAAAAGGATTGCCGCTGTCGACCCTGGCTTTCTGGATAAATTAAAGAAAAGGTGGCAGCAGAATTATAAAGAGACTGGCAGCCTGGAATCAAAGCTGGCCGAATTAGACCGGCAGAACTGAAGAGGCTCACCTGATGCTTCCTCGCCACATAATCGGGAGATGGAGGCCATGATGAGAAAGAATGGTCACGGTACTGACGGGCGACGGGTCTTTTTATTATTCCTTGTGCTGGCCATGGTTATTTCAATTTCCGGCCAGCTCCTGGCCCGGGATGAAGCGGCCGATGAGGCCCGCTACCGGCGTTTCTCCAGAGGGATAAACCTGCCATACTGGTTCTGGCTTAATCGCGGGCCGCTTAAACCTCTGGAAAAAAAATATTCTGACCGGGACCTGGAGCTGATACGGAAACTGGGCCTGACCTATGTTCGGGTTCCGGTCGATATGGCAAATATCTATGCTGCGGACAGGGAAGACAAGCTGAAACCAGAGGCCCTCGAACTTTTACTGGCCGGGCTGGAGAAAATCATCAGAAACGGGCTGGCGGTAAATTTTGACCTGCACAGCATTTCCCAGGAGGAGGGGGGGTCTGATTATTCCGGCCCCCTGGGCAAAGATGCGACTTTTACCGAAGAGTTTTTTGTTTTCTGGGAAAAACTGGCTGAAAAACTGGCCTTATTCGACCCGGACTGGCTGATTGTGGAACCAATGAATGAACCGGTCTTCCTGGGTGAAGAATATCGCTGGCCACCCATCCAGAAACAGTTAATTGCCCGGATACGGGCCAGGCTTCCCCAGCATACCATCCTGGCCACCGGAGCTTTCTGGTCGAATCTGTCTACCCTGCTGACACTGGAACCACTCGATGACGCGAACCTCTGGTACTGTTTTCATTTTTACGAACCGCACATTTTCACCCATCAGGGAGCGCACTGGAGTTCGGAGCTGGTCAAGAAGTTGAGGCGCGTTCCTTATCCCTCTTCTCCTGAGGCGGTCCGGGAAGCGATGTCTCTTGTTGGTGCGGAAGACCTGAAAAAAGCTCTGGAAGCTTATGGTCAGGAAAGCTGGAACGCGGCCAGGATCGAGGACAGGATCAGGCAGGCGGCCGAATGGGCGGCCCGGCACCGGGTCAGGTTGATCTGCAACGAGTTCGGGGCCTACCGGACCTACTGTCTGCCGCTTTATCGGGTAGCCTGGATTCGCGACGTCCGGACAGCGCTGGAGAAGTATGGCCTGAGCTGGGCCATGTGGGAATTTGACGGGAGCTTCGGACTGGTTTACAGAAAGAAGGGAAGAGCAGTTCCAGACAAACAGGTTGCCCGGGCACTCGGTCTGAAGATAGATTGATTAAGGCTCAACCGGTCAGGCCGTTTTTGAAGCTGGATTGAATTCTGGCGAACTGGTCCTTGATTTTTTCTGGCAGTCTGGAACTGCGGATACGGTTATTTAATTTGAACCGGGAAATTTCCCTTAAATAATATTCAACCTGTTCAGTTTTCTTAAGATTATAGGCCGACAAAGTTAGATAGACAAAGGCTTCTCCCAGCAGGTCCGGTTCGTCCAGCAGTCCAAAAGCAGCGATTTTCAGGCTTTCGAAGGCCTCTTCGAAATCACCCCGGTTGAAAGCGGCGAGTCCGTCATCAAACAGCCTAAGGTAAAAGGGGTCAACCTGTGAAGAGCCAGCAGCAACCTGCTGGGCTGGAAGCTGGTTTCCGGCCAAAATGGCCAGCAGACAGAATACGAGCAGGCTCCGGGAAAGAATCGGCTGGCTGGATTCCAAGGCGCGGCTCATCTTCAGCTCTCTCTTACCTATTTTAAAATTTTAATTGATTCCTGGTTATAAAGCAAGGTATGTGGTTCAGTCCTTGCTAAAGACCTCGGGAAATAAGATATAATTATCTAAAAAGGTCTTGAGTGAGAATACCCAGAGAAGCCGACCTTAAAAAGCTGGCGGAGATTTCTTCGCTGGTGATGATACTTCCCTCTTCCATCGCTGTCGGGCTGGTCATCGGCTATCTGCTCGACCGCTGGCTTAAAACCGAGCCCTGGATGCTTTTAACCTGGCTGCTGCTGGGGGTGGCTTCGGGTCTGTTGAATCTTTTCCGGGGTATAAGGCGATATCTTTTAGAAAACGAAAAGCCGGTAGAGAAACCACCGAAAACTGATTGATTATCTTCTGCCGGCCGGTTAAAATTGAAAAAAGCCCATGACGAACACCGATTGGCTGGAACCCTCGGTCCGACGCATCCCCCGGGTCACCATCATCCTGGGTCTGGTGGCGGGCGTAATGACTGCCCTTCTTTTCGAGGCGGTGACGGGGGCGCTGGTGCTGGCCGGGGCAGCCCTGGCGACCGTGAGCTTCATCTCCATTAAGTCCTTTGTAGATAAGTACTTACAGGCGGGTCGGGTCGGCCTCTGGCGACGGGCTCTTGTTTTTTACAGCCTGAGACTGCTGTTGATTTGCCTTATCTTTTTGACTATAATCCTTTTCTTCAGGAGCCGGGTTCTGGCTCTGGCCGGCGGTTTCTCGCTTGTTGTGGTCGCAATTATGGCGGAGGCGGTCAGAATTCTGGCCCGCGCAAAGCAATGGAAGGATTAGAACACAGCTTACCCCTCGTCGACTTTTTCAACCTGGTCCTGGGTCGCCCCCTGGCTGTCCTTCTGGGGCTGTTCGGGCTCCGGGTGAAGGACCCGGGTCATCTTCTCCCCGATTACCTGGTTATGACCCTGATAGTGGTTATTCTCCTGTCAGTGTTACTGGGTCTGGCCGGCCGGCGGGTACAAATGATACCGGGCAAAACCCAGGTGGTTCTGGAAAGCCTGATTGATTTTTTTGAGGGGCTGATTGTTGATACCATAGGAGAGAATGGGAAAAAATATCTGCCTCTGGTGACCACCGTCGGGTTGTTTATAATGACCTCTAACCTGCTGGGGCTGATCCCGGGGTTCATGTCGCCAACCAGCAAATTAAATGTCACTCTTGGCTGCGCCTTGGTCGTCTGGCTGTATTATCACTGGCAGGGCGTCAAAACCCAGGGGTTGCTGGGTTACTTGAAGCATTTTACCGGCTCCAATCCCTTTCTGGCGCCGCTGCTTCTGCCGATCGAGATTATCAGCCATTTTTCGCGCCCCGTCTCGCTGTCCATGCGTCTTTTTGGCAACATTTTTTCTGAGGAACTATTGATTCTGATAATTGCTTCGATAATTCCCTACCTTCTACCTCTGCCTTTTATGGCCATTGCCATTTTTACCGCAGTGATTCAGGCCTACGTTTTTGTCCTGCTGACCTGCATTTATATCGCCGGGGCAGTTGCCCATGAGGAAGAACACTAATGAAAAGGAGATTTTGAATGTCAAAGAGAGGTAAGTTAGTCGGTCTGATGATTTTTCTTCTGGTTCTGACACTCAGTCCGCTGAGTGCCCAGGCTGTAGACCCGGCCCGAGCCGAGCTATTCAAACTATCGATCATTGTGGGCGCCGGAGTCATCACCCTGGCGGTCATAGCCGGAGCCTATGGTCAGGCGAAAGCCATCTCTTCAGCCTGTGAGGGCATTTCCCGCAATCCGGCTGCCGGGCAGAGCATCCGGGGCATTTTGATTTTCGGCCTGGTTCTCATTGAGACCCTGGTTATCTACGCTCTGCTCATCACCATCATCATCCTCATGGTTAAGTGGGGCGCCTATTCATGAGCCCGGGCCTCAAAAGAGAGTAGATGGCTCTTAATTTTCTGAAGATATTACTCAGTTCTTTCAAGCGGTTTAATGACGACCGTTGCTGGACTGCTTCCATAGTGATTTCCTATTTTTCTTTGCTGTGCGTGGTTCCGCTGGTCGCCCTTTTTTATTACCTCGGGGTCAGGGTTCTGGGTAGCTCCGAGCTGGTGGTGCGCAGCCTCAACATCTTCACGGAAGACTTTTTTGCCAGGATGGACCCGGCCTTTTTCAAGAGGTTGCAGGTTTTAGGAGGCAGTCTGTCCAATCTGGGCTGGTTTGGCCTGGTAGGCTCGCTGGTGGCGGCTTCCTTTCTTTTTTCTAACCTGATCACCACCCTCAATCAGATTTTCCGGGCCAAGTACCATAAATCCTTCTTCTACAATCGGTTGATAGAGTATGTGGTGATGATGATCATCGCCATCATTCTGCTGTTATCAATTTCCATAACCGCCATCTGGACCGGTCTGCAGAAATCTCTCCGGGAAAGTGAAGTTGTGGCCGAGTTTATAAATCCCCAGCTCATTACCTTTATCAATAACTTCTTTTTCCAGTATCTCCTGCCCTACGGGTTGACCCTGCTCTTTCTGTTTACCCTGTATAAGTTCATTCCAGAAACCAGGGTTCATACCCGCAGCGCCCTGCTGGCCGCGGCCGTCACCGCCTTTTTCTGGGAGATTTTTAAAAGAGGCTTTGCCTTTTATGTTATCCATTTCTCGGCCGTGGGAATTGTGCTCTCGAAAATCCTGGCCGGGACCCTGACTTCGGTAATATTCTTTCTTCTCTGGATCTCGGCCTCTCTGGTCATAACACTCTGGGGGGCTGAGCTGGCCGCCCTCCTGAATGAATATCTGGATTCTCTCCAGACGGCAAGGGAAAAAGAACAGGAGCAGCCAGTTCAGGCCTGAGTCAGATGCCCTGACAGGAAGTTTTCCAGCTGTTTTCTGGGCAGGGCTCCGACCACTGAGTCGACCGGATGGCCATCTTTGAAAAGAATGAGAGTGGGAATGCTCATGATCTGATAGCGGATCGAGACCTCAGGGTTTTCATCGACATTCACCTTGACCACCTTGAGCTGTCCGCGGTAAGTCTCGGCTATCTGTTCTATGACCGGAGCCACCATCAGGCAGGGCCCGCACCAGGGTGCCCAGAAGTCGACCAGGACCGGCAGGCTGGACTTGATAACTTCCTGTTCGAAAGTGGCATCGGTGGCCTGAATCAGGTTGCTGCTCATTGGTTGCCTCCACGTTTTAAGTTCATAGCTTTTCGGTAAAGAAGCCTGTATTTCCTGGCCGGATTGGACCAGGAGTTATCAGCCTTAAGACAGTTAGCCCGCACCAGGGGCCACAGTTCCGGGCTGGCATAGATTTGTAGAGCCTGGGAGAGAGCCCGGATCAAGGCCTCCGCTGAATAATCTTCGAAAACGAATCCGGTCCCCGTTCCATCCCCGGGAGAAAATGATTGAACTGTTTCGCGCAGGCCCCCGGTGGCCCTGACCACCGGCACTGTCCCGTAACGCAGGGCCTGCATCAGAATCAATCCGCTCGGTTCTTCCAGAGAGGGCACCAGGAGCAGGTCGGCTCCTGCCAGCACCTGATGGTAAAGGCTGGCGCTGAATTCTCGCCAGAAAGCCAGGCGGCCTCGATAGATGTTCTGCAGCTCGGCCAGCGCCCTTTCGTATTTTTCTTCTCCCTGACCGGCGACCACCAATTGACAGCCTGAAGAAATGATTGCCCCGGCGGCCTCCAGTACCAGGTCTATTCCCTTCAGTCTGGTCAGGTAACCGACGACCGCCACCAGAGGCAGGGTCTCTCCACCTGAAAGTTGAAGCTCTCTCTGAAGCTGTTTCTTGCAGAGAGCCTTGCCCGAGGGGTTTTCCGGGCTGAAATTAGCTGGAAGGAGAGGGTCAGTGGCTGGATTCCATTCTTCCCCGTCTATGCCGTTGCGAAGGCTATAGAGCGGTTTACTTTTCCTGGAGAAAAAGGAACAGATATCGGGCCGATTAGCCAGAACTTCCTCCCGATAAGTCCGGCTGACGGTGTTGACCACATCGGCAAACATAATGCCAGCCTTGAGGAAACTGAATTTTCCTTTGAAAGCCAGCTGATAGGAATTCAGGTAATTCCAGTCGAGCCCGGTCAACCTGAGAGATTCGGCCGGAAATTCACCCTGGTAGGAAAAATTGTGTATGGTCAGGACGCAGGCGGTGTTCTTAAGCGATGGTTTTTTCTGGTAAATTGATTTGAGGAGCATTGGCACCAGGCTGGCCGGCCAGTTGTGACAGTGGATGAGGTCAAACTTTAGACGGTTTCCGGCCAGGAATTCACAGACCGCCCGGTTGAAAAAAATGAAGCGCTCGGCGTTGTCGGGATAATCTCCCTGGGGTGAACCATAGATGTAGTCGCGGTGAAAGTATTTTGGCTGGTCGACCAGATAGATTAGATAGCGATCCTGTTCTGAGCGCCAGATAGTGGCCGGCAACTTTTTCTCTCCTGCCGGCACCTGAAGTTCTTCGGCGATTATTTCTTTGCGGAGAGATTCAATTTCAGGCCGGCGGTAATGGGGGAGGAAAACGCTGACCTCGAGGCTGGATCGGGCCAGAAACCGGGCCAGGCCGGCCACGGCCTCGGCCAGCTCGCCCGATCGGGCAAAGGGCGCCAGCTCCGGCGTTACCATGGCCAATCGGAATTTTTCAACCATAAGAAAGTTAGCGGGCCAAACCGGAGTTCCACCTCGCCCTCAGCCAGCCAGACCGGACCGT
>CAZDZU010000040.1:0-10207 GCA_964509995.1 uncultured Eubacteriales bacterium
ATACCGTCCTGACCGACTATTCGATTCCGGCCATTCCCCTTTTTGCCGCCGCCGGTTTTTTCCTGTCTGAAAGCAGAGCCGGCGAGAGGATGGTGGAATTTTTCAAAGATATGGTTGGCTGGTTGCCGGGCGGGTTGATGATTGTTACCGTTCTGGTCTGCGCTTTTTTTACCACTTTTACCGGCGGTTCCGGCATCACCATAATCGCTCTGGGCGGTCTGCTGCTTCAGATTCTAACCGGAGCCGGCTACCACAAAAGATTTTCAGTTGGTCTTCTGACTTCCTCGGGCAGTGTCGGTTTGCTGTTTCCTCCCAGCCTGCCAATTATCATCTATGGGGTAACGGCCGGTTTGAGTATCAAAGATATGTTCCGCGGAGGAATAATTCCCGGAGCAGTTCTGGTGGCAGTCACTATTTCAGCTGCCTTTATATTCTCAAAGGGTATAAGGATCGAACACCAGCCCTTGAAACTCGGGAGAGCCCTGGGGTCATTTAAGAAGGGCCTGGGCGAAATCTTGCTGCCTGTTATCGTAATAGTTCTCTATTTCGGCGGCATTACTAACCTTCAGGAAAGTGCGGCCGTGGCTCTGGTATATGCTTTTGTGCTGGAAACCCTCATCCATCGCGAGCTGAAAATTAAAGACCTGCCACGGGTCATGACTTCTTGTGTGACGGTCTTTGGCGGGGTGCTGATAATTCTGGGCGTGGTCAGCGGTCTTTCCTACTACCTCATCGACACCCAGCTTCCCCAGCGTCTGAGCGAATGGCTGGGAGCGGCTATTTCTTCGCGTTACGTTTTCCTTCTGCTGCTTAACCTGGCCCTGCTGGTGGTAGGGTGTTTCATGGACATTTATTCGGCCATTCTGGTGGTCGTGCCCCTGATCGTGCCTCTGGCTGGAATTTTTAACATCCATCCGGTGCACCTGGGTGTGATTTTTCTGGCCAATCTGGAACTCGGTTATCTGACGCCGCCGGTCGGCTTAAACCTGTTTCTGGCTTCCTACCGATTTGATGAGCCGCTGGGGCGGGTTTACAGAGACGTCCTGGGCTTTCTGCTGCTGAGGCTGGTGGCAGTCCTCCTGATCACCTATCTACCTTTCTTAACCACCGCCCTGCTCTGAACACTGAACTTCTTCCAGAGAATATATCCTGATTTACTTCAATTTCTCACCTGAGTTTTCATAATCCGGCCGGGGTGACCATCTGGCCTGCCTTCCGGAAGAGGATCCCGGATAGCCAGAACAGACCGGCGAAAAACGCATTCAGAAGAAAGATGCCCGTTATACCGGGAGGTTCATCCAGGGCTGAGCGCCAGAAAATCAGGGCGGCAAAAGGAACCAGCATCTGGGCGAGAGCAGTCGCATACAGGGCGTTTGACATGCCCCGCGGCCGGAAGCGGGCGATGACTGCCCCGGCAATTTCAGTCAGCAGCACCAAAACATAAAGCAGATTGGCAGGATTATCCTCAGACCCGATTATGCCGACCGCGAGGTTAATCCAGGTCAGAAGAAACCCCGCTCCCACGGCCAGCCCAACGGCAGCCCGGTAACTCAGACTGTTCGAGCGTCTGGAGATCAGGACATAAGCCAGTCCTGCGCTAAAAAGAAGAGCACCCATGACGATGAAATCGCCAGCGCTCCAGGGAAATCGCCCGAAAAGCGGTATCAGCAGCAGGGCCGCCGTTCCGAGTCCGACATAGAGGACTTGCCGCCAATCCCTGAATTTTAAATCCTTTCCGGGTCGGACGGCGTTAATATTATTCTCACCGCTCATCTTTATCTCTCTTCATTCACAGAAAGTATAACTTACTGTCGCCGCGATGCCAACAGACAATCTCTTCCTGAGAGCCTGTTAAAGAAGATCGAGAATCCAGAAGGCTCGAGAATCAAGTCTGCCGACTCTTCCTTTCTATTTCAGGAGTGACCAAGGGGGGCTCGAAAGATGAGCCGCCGGCGATCCCGCAGCTGGCCAAAGGCCCAGGATGATGACAGATGTTAAAATGGTGGCTTTTCTGGCAATGGGTCCGGTATACTGGCTCAGGGTTATCATCCCCGGGACCAGAATCTACCAGCGACTGGATAATCAGGGTGCGGACCTGGCCTGGGCCCTCGATAAAGGTATCCTCACTGCTCTCCCGAAAGCAAACAGTCAAGCCATAAATAATTTTCTGTTGACTTTGAGGCAACCCGTAAATAAATTAAGAATAACTTATCCGGACAGGTAGAAGAGACATGGCCCAAAATTCGCAAAGAAATTACTATATGGTTTTTTTGATCTTTCTGACCTTTTTCGTCATCTCTTTTCTGACCAACATCATGGGGCCGCTGATCCCCGACATCATCCAGAGCTTCAGCCTGAGCCTGGCCCTGGCCGGGTTGCTACCTTTTTCCTTCTTCATCGCCTACGGAGTGATGTCAATCCCGGCCGGCTTCCTGGTCGAAAAATACCGGGAGAAGACGGCCATGCTTCTGGCTTTCTCAGTGGCTTTCTGCGGGGCGCTGCTTTTCGCCCTGTTCCCCGGATATCTGGTAGCCACCATTTCGCTCTTCCTGATCGGACTGGGAATGGCCATTCTACAGGTAGCCATAAACCCGCTGCTCAGGGTTTCGGGCGGCGAGGAGCATTTTGCCTTCAACTCGGTCCTGGCCCAGCTCATCTTCGGCGGAGCTTCCTTTCTCAGCCCCAGGCTTTATTCCTATCTGGTTACCAGCCTCCCGGTGGCGGAAAAACACAATCCCCTGCTCGATACCCTGCGACCGCTGGTTCCGCAGAAACTTCCCTGGGTTTCGCTCTACTGGGTATTTGCGGTGACCACAGTGCTGATGCTCATAATTCTGGTTATCTCCCGCTTCCCCAGGGTTGAACTCAAGGAAGAAGAGAAAGCCGGGACCTGGAGCATTTACAGAATCCTGTTCAGAAAAAAGATAGTTCTTCTCTATTTCCTGGGGATCATGGCCTATGTCGGGACAGAACAGGGTGTGGCCAACTGGATTTCTCAGTTCCTTAAAACCTATCATGGACTCGACCCTCAGACTTCCGGGGCCAGAGCTGTCTCTTACTTCTGGGGATTGATGACCCTGGGCGGCCTGCTGGGGCTGTTGCTACTCAAACTTTTTGACAGTCGTAAAGTCCTGCTGGTCGCCTCGCTTCTGGCCATAATCACCCTGACCCTGGGATTGTTCGGCCCCTCGACCGTGGCCACCCTGAACCTCAATCTGCCCGGTATTTTCTCCGGCCGGATTCAACTTTTCACTTTCTCCCTGCTGGGCTTTCTGGCTTCAGTCATGTGGCCGATAATTTTCTCCCTGGCCCTGAACTCTGTTGAGCAATATCATGGAGCTTTTTCCGGCATCCTCTGCACCGGAATCATAGGCGGAGCGCTGGTGCCGCTTCTGGTCGGCTGGCTGGGAGACCGGTTCGGACTCCGCCAGGGAATGTTTCTCCTGTACCTGACTCTGGGCTATGTTCTGAGCATCGGAATCTGGGCCCGGCCTCTCATCAGCAACGAGACTATCTGGATGCGCCGGAAGAAAAAGGCAGCCACTGCAGCCGGAGTAGGACAGAATTGAAATCAGACCAGCCCGGCCTTAAAGCAATTAAGGCTTCCGCTATAAGCGGCTGTCATGATAATACCGGACAGTAGACGGGGCAGCCAGGACCTTTAATAAACTTTATTCTTAATTGCCCGTTGTGTTTTCCAGAATGAAACCGGCCCGGCTTAACCGTGAGAGTTCATCGATTATTAAGGTCTCCACACACCGGCCGCCCATCACTGCCCGGGGAAAAATAAGAATTATGGTCGCCGGCAGCAGCACCCCCCGGGCCTTACCCGGTCGCTACCCGCTATTAATTTCTGCCCTGATATATGAATGAAACTTCATATATTTTCGAAAGCAGCAGGAAGACTTTTCCCGCCCTTCTTATTCTTGAATCCGGACCGCAGCGGCTTGCGGCAGGCGGCGATTTTATGTTAAAGATGAGACCGGAGGAAGGAACAATGGCCATCATTGGAGTGGACCTCGGCGGGAGCAATGTCCGGGCCGGCCTGGTTGAGGACGACCGGCTGGTCAGGATAGCCGTCCGGGAGATCAGGAGTCAGGGACGGGCTGAAGAAGTCCTGGCTGATCTCAGAGCCGTCCTGGAATCAGTCCTGTCACCCGGGGTTGAAGGAATTGGTATCGGCGTGCCCAGCGTGGTTGACCTGGAAACCGGAACCATCTACGACGTCCAGAATATCCCGGCCTGGAAAGAAGTTCCGCTGAAAACTGTCCTGGAAGCCGAATATAAAATTCCCGTCTATGTCAATAACGACGCCAACTGCTTTGCGGCCGGCGAAAAATATTTCGGCCAGGGTCGCCCCTACCTTAACCTGGTGGGACTGATCATCGGCACCGGTCTGGGTGCCGGACTCATTGCCAATGGACATCTCTACTCCGGGACCAGTTGCGGGGCCGGGGAGTTCGGTATGCTGCCCTATCTGGACGCCAATTTCGAACGCTATGCTTCGGGACAGTTCTTCCTGAAATCATACGGCCAGTCGGGAAAGGAATTATTCCAGAAAGCTCTGGCCGGTGACCAACAGGCCCGTCTTATCTTTGCCGAATTCGGCCGCCATCTGGGGGAAGCAGTCAAGGCCATTATGTACGCCGTTGACCCCAAGGCCATAATT
The DNA here is from genome assembly GCA_964509995.1 of uncultured Eubacteriales bacterium. Classification (GTDB taxonomy): domain Bacteria; phylum Acidobacteriota; class Aminicenantia; order Aminicenantales; family Saccharicenantaceae; genus Saccharicenans. The sequence goes on from CAZDZU010000040.1 coordinate 4,670, forward strand.
CTGGGGGGCTCGGTCAGCCGGGCCTATGAATTTTTCAAAGAGTCAATGCTGGAAACGCTTTCCACTTTTGCCTACTCTATAGCCCTGAAAAGAATCCGGGTCATCCCGTCTTCCACCGAGAACATCGCCATTCTGGGAGCGGCCGCCCTGTACCTGGACAACCGGAGCCGATAGATCCTTTTGGGCAAGCAATTTATATAACCCGATAGCAGAAAACTTTCTGATCACAGGGGCTTCAAAGCCCCGCCAGAAAGAATCCTTCCGAAGTGTTCATCCTTTTATCCACCGGCTTCTGGCCTTAGACGGAAGACAGCTTCCCCGCGTCCAGCCGATTCCGGAAAAACATCAGGCTTTCCGCCTGTCTGCCGCGCCAATCCACAGAGCTTTCCCTGAACTCTGTTGTGAAATTCTGCCCGCCCCCCGGCCCCGGCGTTTCTAATTGCCCGATAGACGGATGATTGAGACCCCTATCCTGTCCCCGCCTGTCACGGTCCGGCTGGAAGTTCTAATTTCAGTCTCCGGCCAGTTTATTTTCCAGTCCAGCCGCCACCTGCTGCAGCAACTGCCGGGAGTTCTTGCCCGTGGCTACCACCACAAAGAGGTCCGTTCCCCTCAAAATGGCCAGAGCGGACTTTTCGACTGAAACCAGGGCGGGCCTTCTCTTTCCCCACACTGGAAGGTAAACCGGGCGCCCGCCGGCGACTTCTTTTTTGAGTCTTTCGAGCAAATAATTATCCAGGTTTTCAACCGGGGCCCATCCCTCCTGGAGAATCCTGACCGTCTGTTCATCAGGACCCAGAAGAGCCATTAGGGTCCGGTCAGGCCAGACCCTGTCCAGTTCAGCCAGTGTAAAACCGTCGGGAACTCTGAGTCCGACCATAAGCCCCGGGTTCCAGTAGCGGTTGTCCCTGACTTCATAAAGCGGCTGATTTTCCGGCACCCTGAAGCTCTGGCCCCGCAGGCTGAACTCGAGCACCTCAATCGTTACCTGTCCGAAAATCTTCTGGACAGCCATCAGACTTTCCCCGGGGCCATCATCAAGGCTGCTCCTGGCAATGGCCAGTCTGGCCGGGTCGGCCGATCCGGGAGACGGCAGGGCGGCATCCAGCGGAACCCAGCGCCCGGCGACCCAGGCTTCAACCCAGGCGTGTCCGCCCCAGATTCCGTTAGCATAGACAATGCCCATAACATACCGCGAGGGCAGGCCGGCGGCTCTCAACATAGCAGCCAGCAGCGTGGCATAACCGGCACAGGTAGCTTTCTTATCTCTCATGACCTCGGAGGCCGGAGCGAAAACAAACCCGGAGTCAAAAGTCAGGTTCCTGGAAACCCAGTCTCTCAGCTTCAGCGCTTTGTTCAGGGCGTTCTTTTCCCGTCCGGCCACCTCCAGGGCCACCCTTCTTATTTCCGGGGCATTGGCATCGATGTAAGCGCTGGCTCCAAGACAGGATCTCTGTTCTTCTAACGTCAGGCGGCCGGAAGGGTCGGTTCCTGGAGGCACCCGACGCAGCTCCAGCACCAGGCTATTATCATCCCTGTTTATTATCCTCTGGTATTCATTTTCTATTTCAGGCCAGCCCCGCTCTGGCCGGGTGTGCTTGAGGCGGATAATCACCCGGTCAAGCCCCCTGGCCTGAGGCAGACGCACATTAGCTCTTATCAGCGACGACTGAAAAAACTGATCCCGGCCGCCGGCGACAGCCATGGTTTCCCTGATTTCCTGCTCACTGCTCAGACAGGTGACCAGATCTCCCAGGGGCGAGGGCTCAACCGCTTTAATTTCGTTCCCTTCGGTGTCCAGCCAGACCTGCCTGGTGATCTCAATAGAAGCCAGGCTGTCGACAACCTTGCGAGCTGCCGTCCTGTTCTGGCCGCAATCCACCATCTCTTCTCCGACCAGAGTCCTCTCTCCAGAAATCACCCGGGCCAGCTCAGCCAGGATGGTCTGGTACTCCACGCTGTCTCCTGGCTTTTTCAACCTGTCAGCCGTCAGCCGGCTGATTCCCACCGGGCCGAGCAGCTGCCCGGAGTACGGAATTTCCCGGCTGAAAGACTGGCTGGGGCTTATCGTCTTTATCCTGATCTTATCTCCTTCAACCACAAGCTCAGTTCTGACTCGCGAGCCGGCCAGCACCTGTTCAGCCGATACTTTCTTCAAGAGCCCATCTTCGGTTTCCAGATGTTCATAGTTAACAGACATCTCCACCTTCTGTCCGAGACGCCGTATGAAGAATCTCGATTCGGTGACCGATTTCCAGAACCAGCGACCGTCCTGTTGTAGTCTGGAACCAGTTTCTTTGATGTAGCCAACCATTTCTTCTCCCAGGCGAATGCTGTACCAGCGGATTTCGCTCCCGTCCGCAGCGGCCTGACAGAAAGACTCCGATACCCCCGGGCTCCAGAGAAGAAAGCTCAGCCACATGACCACGGCCATAGTGATAAACAACCGACCCGTATTTGCGGGCCTTTTCTTCCAGCTGATTAAACTCTTAGTCATGCCTCCTCCGCCTATGAGATAATTTCCGCTCTCCGGCTTAACTTTTCCGTCTCCGTTAATTGTCCGCTACACATTTTAACTTAAATCCCCCGCCAAAATTTAAAAAAATCCGAAAATTTATTGCTCCGTCTCTGACTCTATGCTATAAGCAAGAAAAATGAAAAAGGCCGAGTGGTGAGGTGAAGGGTCTCTTAATTGTCTTTTATGTCATCGTTCAAATCCTCATCGGTCTGTATCTTTCCCGGAAAATAAAGAACGAAGCTGACTATTTCGTCGGCGGCCGCAGAGTTTCCTTCTTTCTGGTTTCCTTCTCGCTCTTTGCCACCTGGTTCGGAGCTGAAACCTGCCTGGGCTCTTCGGGGGCGGTGTATGAAAACGGCCTCTCCGGCAGCCGGGCTGACCCTTTCGGCTTCAGCCTCTGCCTGTTCCTGATGGGCTTTTTCCTGGCCGGGAAGCTTCGAAAAAGAAACTATCTGACCCTGGCCGATTTTATCAAGGATCGCTACGGCTCTCTGGCCGAGAAGCTGGCAGTCTGGGTGATGATCCCCTCTTCCCTCATCTGGGGGGCAGCCCAGCTCCGGGCCTTCGGGCAGATTCTTTCGGTCTCCACCGACCTGCCCCTGGATCTCATGATCTGCTTCTCGGCTGTTCTGGTAATAACCTACACCGTTTTGGGAGGGCTTCTGGGAGATATCTACACCGACCTGGTCCAGGGATTAATCGTGGTCGGGAGCCTGGTAACCCTGGCCATAATCGTTTTGAATAAGATTCCCGACCTGCCGGCGATTTTCCAGCAGATGCCAGCTGACCGCTGGAAAATTCTGGGAGTCGGCGAATCAGTCTGGGAAAGACTCGACCGCTGGGCAGTGCCTGTCCTTGGCTCCCTGGTGGTGCAGGAAGCTATCTCCCGCTTTCTGGCAGCCAGGAACCCGAGAGAAGCGGTCCGGGCCTGCCATGCGGCCGGTGGAATCTATTTCTTTACCGGGCTCATCCCGCTCCTTCTGGGCTTCATCGGGCCCTGGCTGCTGCCCGGACTCGCCGACCGGGAACAATTTCTGGTCTTGCTCTCCCAGCGCTTTCTTCCGGGAATTTTATCGGTCATCTTCCTGGGAGCCATGATTTCGGCCATCCTGTCAACTGTCGACAGCATCCTGCTGGCCTGTGCTGCGCTTTTTTCCCACAATTTCCTTCTGCCTATTCTGGGCATAAAAAAAGAGAGGACAAAAGTGGTGGTCGGCCGGAGCGCGGTGCTGATAACCGGATTGATCGCCCTGGCCATAGCTCTCAGCGGAAACCGGATCTACGACCTGGTGCTGCTGGCGGCCGCCTTCGGCACGGCCGGGGTCCTGGTGATAACCATGTTCGGTCTTTATACCCGGCTTGATAGCCAGCGGGCCGCTCTGGTCACGCTGGTCGGGGGCCTGGTCCTGACCCCGGTCTTTCAACTGGTGCTGAAATTCCAGGCGCCGTTCCTTCTATCTGTTCTGAGCTGCGTGGTTCTGTTTGTCCTGTCGGCCTGGCTGGCCGGAGAAAAGCCGGGCAGACCCCGGTTCTATCAGGAAAACCGGTAGCCATCAGACTGGATTAAAAAATGAGCAGCGACAGACGGTAAATAGCGGCGGCAATCAGGGCTGACATCGGAATGGTAAAAATCCAGGCCCAGACAATTCTCAAGGTCACCTGCCATTTAACTGAAGAGATACTTCGGGCCGCTCCCACTCCGGTTACCGCTCCGGTTATTACATGAGTTGTGGAAACAGGAATGCCCAGGTGGGTGGCCATGAAGATACTGGCGGCACTGGCTGTTTCGGCACAGAAACCGTCAATCGGCCTGAGCCGGACTATCTTCTGGCCCATCGTTTTTACTATTCTCCAGCCGCCGCTTAAAGTCCCGAGAGCAATGGCCGTATGGGCCGAGAGAACAATCCACAGAGGAATATGGAAGGTCTTCATATGACCCGAAGTGAACACCAGGCTGGCTATAATCCCCATGGTCTTCTGAGCATCGTTGCCGCCGTGACCGAGGCTGTAGAGAGCAGCCGATAGCAGCTGTAACCTCCGGGACCAGAGATTTATCATCCGGAGGGGCTTTTTTCTCATCAACCAGGTGGTCAGGACCATAAGCAGGTTTCCCAGGACCAGGCCCAGCAAAGGGGCAATAAAGGTAAAGGAGCCGACTTTTATCCAACCTTCGATGATTATTATTCCGAAGCCTGCCTTGGCCACTGACGCTCCCAGATAGCCTCCAATCAGAGCATGGGAAGAGCTGGAGGGCAGGCCCCAGTACCAGGTTATCAGGTTCCAGGAGATGGCGCCCAGCAACCCGCAGAAAATAACCAGCGGGTCGACAACCTTAATGTCTATCAGGCCGACTCCTATGGTCTTGGCCACATGAGTTCCGAATATCAAAAAAGCAACGAAATTAAAAAAGGCACCCCAGACCACGGCCTGCCTGGGGCTGAGAACTCTGGTGGAAACGACTGTAGCCACCGAGTTGGCTGCATCGTGCAAGCCGTTGGTATAATCAAAGGCGAGAGCAATGGCGATAATCAGAACGATGAAGGAAAAACTCCAGCTGGCAGGTTCCATCTTCAGCTGCTTTTAACCACTATCCCCTCAACGGTATTGGAAACCCTCTGATAGACATCCATAATGGTCTCAAGAATGAACAGGACATCTTTCCACTTGATAATATTGACCGGGTCCTTTTCCTCAGCAAACAATTCCTGCAAGGATCTGGCATAAACCAGGTCTCCCTTATCTTCCAGCTCATGAATACTGCGAATCAATTCGCCAATATAAAGTGTATACTTCTGCGACCTGAAAACTTCGGCCACCAGCAGGTTGAGTTTCTCGGTGGCTTCCCTGGAAAAGCGGGCGAAATCATCAACGAAATACTTTTTATCCTTGAGGTTATAAAGATAAATATTATGAATGGCGTTTTCCACCAGATCAATAATATCATCAATCTCGTGCACCAGCTGATAGATATCCTCGCGGTCAAAGGGAGTGATAAAACACTGATTCAGGAGTTTTATGAC
>CAZDZU010000041.1:0-10140 GCA_964509995.1 uncultured Eubacteriales bacterium
CACGCTGCCTCCAGATACTACCCTTACCCTGGATACTATGTCTGTGCCTGAAAGAGATTATTGCTTGACTGGACCGCTTAAATAAAGGTAAAAGGAAAGCAAAGGGTGTTTCATGAGGGCAAGAAGAATGACTTTGTATATTATCTCCCCACGATAATAATGCCCGCAACTTAGGCCCGCGGAAATATCCCTTTTTCAAGGAAAGGAGTCGCCCATGTCCGACCCTGAGTCCAGGGAAAAGAAGGAAGGGAAAAGGGATTCAAAGCCGGCCAGAATTTCACGGAGGAAATTCCTTTCTTACGCCGGCATACTCGGAGCCACTCCGGTAATCGGTCAGCTCCAGCAGATTCAAAAAAAGGTCATACCGCAAAAACAGATAGTTTTGCCCCAGACCGGGTTGCTGCTCAGAGCCTTCCGACCCGACGATATGTTCTACCTGGATTTTGAATTCCTCAACCTGAAACTGGTAAACCTGCCGCGGCCCCATCTGGTGAGGGAAAACGCCGGCCGGCCCGCCTACCTGATTGTCCATTTTCCTCCCCAGAGCATCGCCGAAGAGGCTTTTTATGAGGCCAGCACACCGGCTGAATCAGAGACGCCAAAGCCGCCTCCTGTCTTCTCCAGAATTTCAGGACCAAGCCGGCTGGCCTTTCTGATCCCCGACGAGATTAAAGAAATTCCTCTGACTCTGGAATCGCTTTTAGCCTGGCATCTCTACCAGCCAAGTCTGGTGCCGGTGGCTCTGGCCCCATCATTCCCGGGACAGGCTGCTCCGGCTGCGGTCATAACTGGTGCGGGAAAACCGGCCACCGCCACCCGCTCCCTGCTGACCAAGAGCGGTCCCTCAACGCAGAATCTTTTCCTCAAACAGAACAAACTGGCTCAGACTCAGGTGAGCGCTGCTCTCAGGGCGACGCTCAAGCCCGCTCCGCCAGAAAAATTCCAGACGGCCATCGAAATGCCCTACCGGCTGATTCTCTCGCCCAGCGCTTATAACGTCTGGCTGCACACCGCCGGGGCAACTTCCACCGCCGGCTGGACCGAGCTCTGGCATACCCGGCTGGCTGCTTTGAATCAAGATGGCTCGGTTAGTGAGTCGGACAATCCCTATTTAGCAGTCAGGGCCGTCTGGTCGCCCGACGTCGACCTCGGCAACCTGGTTGGTCCTGACCCCGGGCATACATCCAGGCCACGCTTATCCCTGGACCCCAACGACCGCCATCAGATTGTACATCTCAGCAGTAATTTTACCCTGCGAAACCCTGATAAGAGTGCCTATGATCCAAAGCCGGTGAAAGTCAACAGGATGATGCTCAGCCCCCTTGGGGCCTGGCTTGATTCTGTCGGCCACTGGAACCCGATGTCCCCCCTGTCGATCGTCACCTGGCAGCATCTGGCCACCATGGGGCGTGACCATTTTGTCAAGGTGGTGTACAAGGGTTACCTCCTCCCCTTCGGTCACCGGGCGGCGCTGGTAAAAGAAACCGAAAGAAAGTTTTTTAAGGGCAAAGACGGGCAGAATGTCGCCTATCTCTTCCAGAAAAAATACATTATCATCAGAGACCCGGACCGGACCTTCCCCGCTCCCTTCCAGCAATATGACGGCCGGGAAGTCCCGTTCAAGCTGGTCAGGCTCACCACCCGCAAGACGCCACCGCTTGACCTTCCGGAAAAAAGTCAGGTTCTGCCTGATTCCGGCGATCAAGCTTTCTGGCCAAGAGTTGGGGGGAAAGATTTTGAATTTCATGCTATTGCCACCGACCTGGAAGGACATGAATCCGAATTCCGGATGCCCATGGTCTTTATCCAGAACTATTATGCTTTTGATCCCGGCAAACTGAATCAGGTTATTGGCGCTTATAATTCAAAATCTTCCACCCCGGTGGCCAGAAGAAAGCCCGACCTGATGGGTCAGAGCATTTCGTTCGCCCCGGAAAAGAAGAAAGGCGACTCGACATTCGAGACCGAGTCCCTGACCTGGCAGGTGAGAGAAGCTAGGGCAAACTCTTCCCCTCCGGCCTTTGAGATGCAGGATCAGCCGATGTGTTTTCCCGCTCTGGAAGAAGCAGCCATTGCCATCCCGGCCCTTAAAAACCTGGTCGGCTTTGACAGCACACAGGTTAAGTACGCCGAAGCTTACATCAAGAACGGTCTGAGTCCTTCCGGCAATAAGGGCGAACTGATCTTCCAGGTTCTCAACCCGCCCCGCCTTGATTTTGCGGCCGGAGGCAAGGCAGAAAAATCCGGCGGGATTGCCACCCCAAGTTTTTCCATAGTCGGGCTATCCAGAATCCTGGGACCGGTCGGGGCCGGTCTGGCCGAGTCAGTCCCCGACCCGGCCGCCCAGGCTGCCGGCGCCCTGAACGATGCCATTGCCGGAAAGTTTGACCCGAAAAAGTTTTTCAGCGACAAAGCCAAAATCCTGGGCGGAATTCTGCTCCAGGATGTCATCGACCAGGTCAATGATTTCACCAGCCCCGCCAATACCGGAAAGGCTCTGACCATCAAGAATGAGCAGGTTTATGAAAGCGACGGCAAAACTCCGGCCGGAATCAAAACGCTGCTAAAATGGACACCATCTGTCCACGACGTCCTGATTTTTATCGCCAACCGCGACGGCACCAAATCCACCCTGACCCTGAATGTAGAAGCTGTCAGCTACTTCAACGGGAAAGAATCGACCTATAAGGTCAAAGGCGAGCTGACCGACTTCACCCTGGATTTGATTAAAGGAATAACCACTTTTATCCTGGTCAAATTCTCCCGGTTCACCTTTACCTCCGAAAAAGGCAAGAAAACCGACGTCGACCCGAAAATCGCCTCCATCGATTTTGCCGGTCCCCTTAAATTCATCAAGGAACTGCTGGACAAAATACCCCTTCCGGGAGGTTCCAGTGATGCCGACGGAGGCTTTGGCAGCAAACCCATAATTAAGGTTGACGCCTCGGGCGCCAGGCTGGGCTATGCTCTTTCCATACCTGATGTCGCCTTCGGCGTTTTTACCCTGCAGAACCTGTCGTTTTCTGGAGAAATACATCTGCCCTTCACCGGCGACCCGGTTTCCCTGCGCTTCGCTTTTAACGAGAAGAACAACCCGTTTCTGGTGACCGTGTCCATGTTCGGAGGTGGCGGCTTTTTCGCAATTGTGCTTCAACCGAAAGGTATCAAGCTGATCGAAGGAGCTCTGGAATTTGGCGGCAGTTTCGCCATGAACATCGGCGTGGCCAGCGGCGGAGTTACCCTGATGGCCGGGATTTACTTTAAGTACGAGGATGATGCCCTGACCCTGACCGGTTATGTCCGCTGCACCGGTGAACTCGACGTGCTCGGTCTGATCAGCATTTCAGCTGAATTCTATCTCTCCCTTACCTATGAAGAAGCCACCAACCGGGTCTGGGGCCAGGCTTCTCTGACGGTCAAGATCAAGATTGTATTCTTCAGCATTAAAGTAACGCTCAAGGTAGAGCGAGAGTTCGGACACTCACCCGCCCCGCTGTTCTGCGACCTGATGGAAGAAAAAGACTGGCTGGCTTACTGTGAAGCTTTTGCCTGAAAGGAAGGAAGACAATGGCTAAATCGACCATAATGTGGACCTTTTGCCCCAACGGAATTAAAGACGGAAAGTTACGCTTTTCGGTCGCTGTCTCCATCCGTCTTGAAGACGGGTCAGGCGGGAAAGCTCCCAGCCTGAACTTTTTCCCGGAGATACTCAACTGGCCGGAAACAGTCAAAGCCATCAATTTCGGGGTCATCTATGACAGAAAGAAAACCCCTCAGCCGTCTGAAGTCAGGAGAATTTCGCCCGAACCGGACCTGGAGCTGTGGCAGGCCATATTCAAACCCGAAGCTCCGGTTCTCAATTTCAAGATGGCTGACCTCAGCAAGAACCTGGTGGTTTCATATCCGGTAAAAAATGTTATGACCTTTGTGGCTTCCCAGTACCTCAACGTGGCCGCAGAATCTCCGGAAGAACCCCCGCCAATGGAAAAAGTTTTCCACACCGAAGGCCTGGCTCAGATCCGCTTAAAACCAATCACCGATGCCCGGCTCGCCAGAACAGTTCAGCTCCGGACGACCCGGCAGGTCATGGCTCAGTCGGTCAGGCGGGAAGCCGAAAGTCAGAAAATAAAAGCCGTCCAGGTCTCTCCCCTGCCCCAGCCGCCGAAAGACTTTTTCCTGCTCCGGGATTTTTACAAGCCCAAGAATAAAATGGCTATCGACCCCAAGACCAAACAGCCAATTATCAAGAAGGTTCCGATCACCAGGCCGGAGATTGATTTTCATCAGGCCCTGGCCTTCATCACCAATTACCCGGCTCTGATGCGGCTCCTCGGCCTGGCCATCGATTTTGAGATGGACATCCCCGTTGATCTCCCGGCCAGTGGCTGGATTAAAATTGTGCCCCAGGGCCGGAGCGACGAGACTCCAAGGACCGCCTATAATTACGACCCCGCCCGAGGTATCTTCGAAGCTGCCTCAAGCAAGAAGCCGCCCGAAGTTGTCCGGGGGTTCCTGAACCTGGCCGATGAAGAGCAATATGAACTCATTCAGCTCGACATCGATGCCATTGCCCTGAAAACGGCCGAACTGGCTGACACGGCCGAGACCAAAGACACGGCCGAACTTCCAGCCCTCCGTTCAAGCGGACTGGGTGTCGTAAAAAACGAACAGGCCAAAAGCATTGCCGAAGTCCTGGTCCGGGCAGTTGAATTGAATAACGACCTGGTGCGGAAGAGGGAGCTGACGCTCTATGCGGAAGATTTAGTCCAGGGCTACAGGGTCGATGTCTGGGATGAAAAATCAAGGCAGTGGCGCTCACTTTGCCAGCGAATCGGGACTTATAGATTTGTCAGGCTGGACAGGGAAATCACCCTGGAAGACGAGGGCTTTATTTCTCCCGCCGTAACCCAGTCAGCCGACGAATCCTCGGACGATATTTTTGCCCACGAATCACTTTTCCACTGGGACGGCTGGAGTCTGGTGGCTCCGCGTCCGGGAAAAACCATCGACCCCGAAGATAACCCTCAAACCATCGAAAATAAGGCTATGACTGATTTCCTGCTGGAAACACGGTTCAGGCCAAAGCCGGGTTCGCTGCCACGGTTGAGGTATGGAACCGGTTACCGGCTGAGAGCCAGAGCTGTGGACCTGGCCGGAAATAGCCAGCCTCTGGACAATCCGGACGATAGCTGCGCCCTCCCGCCCCCGGCCAAACAGCCTTTTACCTTCTCGCGATTTGACCCGGTCCCATCTCCGTTGATCATCCCGCGCCAGGAGCCGAAAAGCGGCGAAAATGTTGACCATGTGGTCATAAAGAGCTTCAATGAATCCATAGAAAAAGACGCCATCCCCACCGACCAGGTTTCAGACCGCCATATAGCCCCGCCGAAAATTTCCCAGCTGGACTCAGAATTTCACGGGATGTTTGACGGGGCTTCAGGCTTGAAACCAGAAGTTTATTCACTGATTTGCCAGAGAGATGCCGGCCAGTTCAAGGAGCTGGAGCCGGGCGAGCAGATTGAGCTGCCCTATTTTCCCGATCCCTGGGCTCGTGGAGCCTGCCTCCGGGGACTTCCCTACGGGGCGCCAGACCCGATGCTGATCGAATTTTCTGGCGACTGGCCGGACTTCAGGCCATTCAGAATAAGACTGCAGGAGGGAAGTCAACCAGCTCAATGGGACAACTCAAGGCGACTGCTGACGGTCTATCTGAAAAAGGGCGAATCGGTTACCCTGCGAATCAGCTGCTATTTCCCCGAAAGATTCCTCCCCATCCAGGGACTTTACCGCTGGCTGGAAAAGCCGGAGAGAATCATTCCCCAGAAGGTGATGCAGCCGCCGCGCGGACTGCCAGAAGGTCAGGTTCAGGTCCTCAAGACCCTCCAGCCGCCACGAGTTGACCTGACCAGAATCCGCACCCTTTCCCTTCAGGGGCGGAACTGGTTGATGACTCCCTTCAGAGAAATCACCCTGATTCATGCCACCCTGCAACCCGTGGGAAAGCCGTTGAATAAATCTCTTTCGACTGAAAGAGACCCGGGCCAGACTTCAGCCAGACTTTACGGTGAATTTGAACTCCACGGACACAGCACTTCCAAAGCTGAACTTCTGGCCAGCTGGCAGGAACCGGTCGATTATCTGAACGAACCCGGGCCCAGGACCATTGAAGGCAGGGCTCACGTTCTGGAATTCAAGATAAACCCGGATATGACCTCATTGACCCTGACCCCCAGACCGGAAACCTCCAGGTCTCCTCAGACCGGGCAGCCACAGATCCAGACCAGAGCGACCATTACCGCCCTGGCCCCTGCCCCTCAGACGCCCGTTTACCGCCACGAGTTCGGGGACACTAAATTCAGACGGGTCAATTACAGTCTGGTTACCACCACCAGATACATGGAGCAATTCCCCGCAAATGAACTGCCGGAAGAAACAGGCTACACCAGGAAAAGCGAGCCGGTAGAAGTTAAAGTGCTCAATTCAGCTCCACCGGCCATGCCAAAGATTGTCTATGTGATTCCATCTTTTAAGTGGGAAAGGAGCAAGAAAGGAACCCAGATTACCAGCGTCAGAAAAAGCGCCCTCCGGGTCTATATTGAAAGACCCTGGTATTCCTCGGGTGAGGGAGAGCTTCTGGCGGTAATTTTGCCACCCGGAATAACAATCACGCCGAGAAAAACCGCGCCCGCTCAGGTGACCCGGGCAGCCGTCCCTCAAACTGCTCAGAGGACTCAGCCCCAGGTGCAGAAAAGAGTGGTTCCGGCGGGGATTTCGGTCAGCGTTCCGCCGGTAGCCGAAAAATACAAGCCCTATGTTACCATGTGGGGAGCCGACCCCATCTGGAGGTCAGGCCCGATAGCCCCACCCGAATATCCACTGCCCGACGCTTTTCCCTCGGCTGTGGAAATAATGGGCGAACTGCCGCTGCTTGAAATGCCGGAAGAAAAGAAATTCATTGCCGTTGGACATCAGGTTGAGTATGACCAGGAAAGGCAACTATGGTTCTGCGACCTGGAGCTCGACCCGGGCCAGGCCTATTTTCCATTTATCAGACTGGCCCTGGCCAGATTCCAGCCGAATTCAGTTCCGGGTGCCCATCTGTCGCAGGTCGTGGTGGCCAATTTTGCCCAGATACTTCCCCAAAGAAATCTCTCCCTGACCTTCAATCCTTCAAACCTCAGAGAAATTAATGTCAGCCTGTCGGGTGTATCCTACATTCAAGGTTACGCCGGAAGTGGTCCGGGCGAAGTGGAAGTGGCCCTCGAAAATAAGAAGCTCAGCCTGCCAGATGAGCTGGGCTGGGAACCGGTTAAAGACGCGGTGATAACCCTGAAACCGCAAAGGGCAGGGGCGGGAGAACCCGGCTCCTTTATCTGGAAGGGGACTCTTAAGATTCCCTCGGGTCTGAAGCTTCAGGACTACAGGATCGCTGTCAGAGAATATGAGCTTTTTGACACCGATGAGCTGGACAAGACCGCCAGAACTGTTGCTGCTGTTGTGCACAAGAAATACAGAAGACTGGTCTATGCCGAGACCATCAAACTGCTCGACCTGTAATCAAAGAAAAGAAAAAAAATACAGAAGCGTTCGGTAATTAGATTTGTAAGACGAGAAAGAAGCCGCTGCCCGATAGTTCTTTTTTGGAGCTGACTCCAGGCCGGATATCCAATCTTGAATGTAAGGTAAGCACTCCGGAATCAAGGGCCCGGGCCTGACTTCTGACCTCAGTCGATATAAAGCTGGGCGGAGCCCCGGTCCGGGACCGGGTTCTGCTCCACTGACCCCACTCCAGCCTGGCTTTTACCTTATATAAACCTGTTTAAGCCTGATAACCGCTGACCTGTGGTCAACTACGAGCGGATAATAACCGGGAATTTCCAGGGAGTGAATCCGGTCGGGAGAGAATTTCTTAAGTTCCGGGATGTATTTTTTTATGTAACGGCATTCAGGGTCGTACCTCCGGGCCTGAAGCTGAGGATTGAACACCCTCAGGGGTCGGGGGTCGGCGCCAACCGAAGCAGACCACTGCCAGTTGCCGGTATTGACCACCTCATCATAATCGAGCAGATACTTTCTGAAAAGCCTCTCCCCGAACCTCCAGTCTATCAGCAGGTCCTTGGTCAGGAAAGAAGCCACAATCAGCCGGGCCCGGTTGTGCATCCAGCCTTCCTGTTTGAGCTGATTCAGGGCTGCATCGATGACAGGATAACCGGTGCGGGCTTCTTCCACCCGCCGGATGTCCTCGTCGCGATTCAACCACTTCAACCCCTGCCTTTTTTCCTGAAATTCCAGATTTTCGGTCCAGGGAAAATGATGCCGGATGTGATACCAGAATTCCCGCCAGGCCAGCTCTTTTACATACTGGCTGTCAACCGGGAGCGTTTTCCTGGCCGCAGCCAGCACCTCCCGTATTGAAACCAGGCCAAACCTGATGGCCACCGATAACTTGCTGGTCCCGTCGGTGTCAAGCTGGTTACGGAGCTAATCATAGCCCCCGAAATCATACTGCTTGAACCGCCGCCTGGCATAATCAGGATTCCAGTGTCTGCTGGGCTCGAACTCAAGTAACCGGGCGCTCTCGGCCAGCCTTGGAAGTTTTAGCTCCGGCGTCCGGAAAGGACCGGGCTCGGGTCTGACGGCTGAATCCTCTGCGGCCAGGGCTGAGCTCTACAGTCTGAAAAACGGGCTGTAAACTTTACGGGCCTCAATTTTTTCCGGCGGCACCAGAAGGGAGTCGTTAAAAGCCCTGAAGACAACGCCCCTCTTTCGACACAGGACTTCCACCTTACTCTGCATCCCTTCCCCGCTCCAGGAATAGCTTCGGTTGGTATAGACTGCCTCCGGCTTTAATTCAACAATAAGCCGGGCGAAGACTTCCTCCGGCTGGCCATAAAAGCAATAAAGCCGGCTGCCCCTGGCTTCGAGTCTGCCAGCCAGCCGTTCGAGTGCCGCCAGCAGAAAACCGGTTCTCGAAGGCGGCCCGCCCAGGTCGGTCAATAACTTTTTATTAAGAATAAAGACCGGAATAATTTCAGCAGAAACGGATGATAGTTCGTAAAGGCCGCGATTATCCTTAAGCCTTAAATCTCTTTGAAACCAAAAAATAGCCCGCACTTAACCTCTCCGGTCTGATTTACCCCCTCCGGTTGCCAATCCCGGGTCAATAGCTTATTCTTTTAACCACGATGCTGGGAACCAGACGGTAACCACTACCCTCGGGAACCGCGGATTGGGCAGCATCAAAATCCAGAGTCACTTTTACCGTCCCATCCTCAAGCAACGTAAAATTAACAGGAATTGTTATGGTCAGCGGCGGATTGATGTCTATCTGGAAACTCCGCCCGTTGACTGTAAGCTCGGCCTTGATGATCACCAGCTTGATTCCGGTGTATGTTCCAGGCGGCAGATCTGCCTGGCACAATTTTTCTTCCCTGTCCCTAAGTTGAAGAAGGTCATAGGTCCATGGTTCAGCCAATAAATTATCGGTCCAGGTCCCGTCTTCTAACCTGAGATAAACCTGACTGATGGTAATATAAAAATGTTCCAGGCCTTCTAAAGGTGAATCAGTAAGATAAAGCTCAAAGTTAGATGATTTGTTCGGAGAACAGCCAGATTGAAAAAGCAGAATAATCCCCAGGAGAACAATAATCGTCCGTTTCATGGATCACCTCCTTAGCTTCTTTTAGCTTAAGACAAGCAGTGACAGCTGTCAACGACAGGAGCAGCTCCCGGCCCTGAGCTGGTTACCCCGCGAGTGGCCTCTCAAAAGTTTTCCAGTTTTATTATTTCCCTTCCACGTACTTCTTTACTGCCGCCAGGGAAGAACGGACGTTGCTCCTGGAAAGCCAGTTGCGGATAAAGGCCGGAACCGGAAAATCAGGTTTGACATAGCTGCCGTAACGGGCAAGCGTCCTGCCCGCATCGTGCCTGAAAAGCACCCAGAAACCATAGAGCTCTTTCAAATCAGAGGGCCGGGTGCGGTCGAGTTCCCACCAGAGATAAAACCGGTCGGGAGCAAAGTGATGAATGACAGTATAACGAACCCTCTGCCCAAGCACCCTGACCTGGAAGAACATCCGGTTAAAATCCGGCCCCCGTTCCACCACCTTCAGCTCTTTGATTTCTTTAAGGTATTCAACC
>CAZDZU010000042.1:0-10119 GCA_964509995.1 uncultured Eubacteriales bacterium
CTCCTGTTCGCTGGGCTGCGGCCAGTTCTGCACGAAGCCGGGTCTGGTAATCTTTATCAACGATGAGCCCGGCCGGCGGTTCCTGTGGAAACTCCAGCAGATTTTTAACCAGCCTCTCTCTGGCTACCTCCTCTCCCCGGCGGTGCTGGAAAATTTGAAAAAAGCGGTGGAAAGGTTGGAAACCGCCGGAGCCGTGCTTCTGGCCGGCGGAAATCAAAACGGAGGACCGGGCTTCCAGTTCCAGACAACGCTTTTTGCCGTCACCGGCGAACAATTTCTCAAAGATCCTGCCTTATTTCAGCAGGAAGCCTTCGGCACGCTGGCTATGGCCGTGGTGGTGGACGATGTCGAGCAGATGATCAGAGTGGCTGAATGCCTTGAAGGCAATCTCACCGCTTCGATCTATTATAACCCCTCGGACGAAGATGAAGGGATATACAGGCGGATTGAACCTGTTGTCAGGTTAAAGGTTGGACGTCTGCTCAACAACAAGATGCCGACCGGAGTGGCGGTCACGCCGGCGATGCATCACGGCGGTCCTTATCCGGCTACAGGTCATCCGGGCTTCACCTCGGTGGGTATTCCGGGTGCTTTTCTCCGGTTTGCCGCCCGTCATTGCTATGACAATGTTCCGGAAGAGCATCTGCCGGAAGAACTGCGCTCGAAAAACCCTAACGGCCGGATGTGGCGCCTGGTGGACGGCACCTGGACTCAATCCGACCTGTAAAATTCCATTCAGCCCATCGCCAGTAAATATCTCATCTGCCGATAAATCTATTCCTATCAGCAATAATATTTCCTGGTTGAGGGGAGTCATTATTAAAATTCTTAATTTTTTTATTTTTCTTTGACTAAAATATCCCGGCCTTCCTAACGGTAGAGGCAAAGGTAAGAGGCGTCGGACGGGATTTTCAGCTGGAATTTTTTATTGGCTAACACTTCAAAAGTATCACCGGCCCTGAATTCCTTCCAGTCCTCACTGCCGGGAAGTTTCACCATCATCTTCCCGGTAATAACCGTCATGATTTCCTTAGAGGAAGTACCGAATTCGTACTCCCCGGCGGCCATAACTCCAATCGTAGCCGGACCTTCCCCGGTGTTAAAAGCAATCGACTTTACCCTTCCCTCAAAATAATCATTTACTTTGAACATTCCGGGCCTCCTGTCAAAAAAATTTTCTGATAACCACATTAAAGCCAGAAACATTTCACAGCAGAAATAATACCCGGAACCCGTTAATTCCTCAAACACAATCTCTCGCCGGCCCGGGATTTTTTAAGATCAATGACCTGGAAGTTTTTGATTTTATACCTTAAAACACTACTGGAAGACGAGACTAAATGATAAGAGCAGAGCTGGACACCAACACTTCAGCTTCTTATAACGGCTTTATGATGCTTTTTATAAAGAAGCTCAATTACCAGGTTGGCCTGCATATTGGCAACGATCCCCACCCGCGGAGCCATCGGGCTGACGGCTTCCGTGGGCTCGCTCTCCTCGTCACCGCAAAGGTAAAGACGTCCCATTCTTCTGGTCCTGATTTTTTGATTTTTCCCGAAACCGGAAAGTCCGGAGGCGGCTACGATCGGCCGGTCGGGATAGAGGGTCAGCCAGGTGTTTATCAGGAGACTCTTTTCAGTGGCCAGGTCAAAAGCCTCCACCAGAATCTCCGCTTCTCCGAAAAGCCTTTTAACATTCCGCGGGGTTATCCTGACATAGTGCATTTCATACTCAGAGAAAGGATTCATCCTTTTCAGGTTTTCCAGCAAAGCTTCAACTTTGGGCTTCCCGATTTGATCAACAAAGTATTGCTGGCGATTCAAGTTTGACGGGTAAACCAGGTCCTGGTCGGCAATTATCAATCTGCCCACACCCGCCCGGGCCAGAGCCACGGCCACATTGGAGCCCAGCCCGCCGGCACCGGCAATTCCGACCACCGCTTGCCTGAGAATTGGAAGAAGCTCCGGGTCATGCCTGGAGAAAAATTCTTTTTCCAGCTCTTTAAGTTTTTGCCTGGCCATCGTTACCTCCCCTTCTCACCTGAATGATTATCTCCGCCGGCTTTTCCGGCACATCCTTCAGGGCCCTGACCAGGCCCTGAATGGTTTCGCGGAAAATTCCCTGGACAAAGGCATTGAGCGGCACCACCTGGCCGTCTACCTTGAGCTTTACGGCCGGCTCCATCGGGCCAAGCACCGTCAGCAGGAAATCCGCCAGTTTGCCGACCTCCCCCGCCAGAAAAAACGGATAGGGCGGGTTAAAAGGCTCGTCGGAAACTATGGCAATCAGGTCATCCGGCGGGCTGATCAGATTATGGTCATCAGCATTCTGGACCCGTAATATCTTCTTAAAGGCGCTTTCTCTTTTCCCGCCCTCAATGAGGAGAAGATCAACGTCGGAAAACTTATCGAGAGCTATCTCCAGAAGGGTATCGGCAGGAGTTTTTCTTTTGATCAGGAAAATTTTTTCATCGGTTATGACAGCCGTGGACCGGGCTCCGGCCTGGATAAAACGCCAGGAATCCTTCCCCCCGGCATCCAGCTCAATTTCATGGGCAGCTTTCTTCAAAACGCCACAGGTGAGACCGCGTCGCCTGAATTCCTCAATCAGGGTGGCAATCAGGGTGGTTTTTCCGGTGTCAGAAGCTCCGATAATGGCCACTGCTTTCATTGTCCCTCCTCACTTTTCCTGATGGCGATGTTGGCGGTGAGCCGATTGCTGGCAATCTGAAATTTTCCCTCTGATGATTTCAACCGCATGAGCCAGCGCCGGCATGACCGCCTGCAAATTCTCCACCGCCCCGCGGACGCTTCCGGGCAGGTTGACAATCAGGGTCTCCTTCCTTATTCCGCAGACCGCCCGGCTGAGCATGGACAGAGGAGTTTTCTGCAGGCTAAAAGCTCTCATGGCCTCAGCCATCCCGGGAATCTCCTTTTCGATAACCTCTTTCGTCGCTTCCGGAGTCACATCCCTTCTGGAAACGCCGGTGCCGCCGGTGGTAAGAATCAGTTCCGGAGCGTCTGGCGCGTCGGATAGCTCAATCAGCCTGTTCTTTATCGTTTCCTTTTCATCCGGCACCACCGCCATCGCCTTCACCTGCGCTCCTTTTTCCTCGACGAAATTTTTCAGAGCCGGACCGCTGAGGTCCTCTCTTTCTCCGCGGGCAGAGCGGTCGGAAACTGTGACTATGGCAATCGTTATGCCTTTAAGTTCAGCCTGCTTTTCGGACATTGATATTATCTCCAGCCTTTATTTTACCGCCCTTTACCACCCGGGCAAAAACGCCTTCTTCCGGCATAACGCAGTGCCCCACCTGGCGGAAAATTGCGCATCTGGTATGACAGGTCTTTCCGTGCCGGGTAATCTCCAGAAGGATTCCCTCCCCTACTTCCAGGATTGTTCCCACCGGGAGAGCGAGTAGGTCAAGGCCGGAAGTGGTTAGATTCTCAGCAAAGTCTCCCGGTCCCACTTCAAGCCCCAGCCGCCTCATCTTCTCGATGCTTTCGAGAGCCAGCAGGCTTACCTGCCTTATTCCAGGGCCAGCATGGGCATCGCCTTCCAGGCCGAAATCTTCCACAAGGCGCCCTCCACCGACCGGTTTTTTACGAACGCTCTTGGTCGGGCTGACATTTACTGAGATGATTGTTCCTGACATCTTTTTATCGGAAGAATAATCGTGCTCAGTTTTAGGCCACCTGGAATTTCTGAGTCTATCACCTTTATTTGAATCCATATCCTTTCTCTCTCCTTATCTCACTTTTTCCTTCTGGAAACAACTTCTCCCCAGCAGAAATTGCCGCTCTTGCCGCCGGTTTTGGAAACAAGGTGAATCTCTCCGATAACCATTCTCTTATCAAAAGCCTTGCCCATGTCATAAACCGTAAGACAGGCGGCAGCTACCGCCGTCAGGGCTTCCATCTCAACCCCGGTCCGGTCAACAGCCTTCACAAAACTCCTCACCTCAACCAGCTTTCTGGACTTAATCGGCCGAACTTCAACCTCAACTGAGGTAATCCTCAGCGGATGACAGAGTGGAATCAGTTCGGATGTTTTCTTGGCGGCCTGAATGCCCGCCAGCCGGGCAGCCGCCAGAACGTCTCCTTTGGGCAGAGTGTTTTCCAGGATGCGCTTCAGCAGACCGGCTGACATTCGCACCTCACCCCGGGCTTCAGCCGTCCTCAGGGTTTCGGCTTTGTCCGCCACATCAACCATCCTTATTTTTTCCCCGCCGCCAGGCCTCTTATCAGCCGCTTCTTTTGTCAGTTTTTTCCTGCCGGCTGAAACCTTGGAGCCGGCCCGATTTCTATTTATTTTTTCTGGAAGCTCGATTTTTTCCATTCTTTCGGTCGTTTTCATTTCTTTCTCCTTAATTTATCTTTTCATCTGTTTCTTGCCCCACGTTTTCTAACTTTTCTGACCGCTGGACACCCCAGATGGTTCTACTTTCTTCGCCCGATTCAAACCTGCCTGATTCACTTCCACGCCTGTCTTAAGAATTTCATTCCCTCCACTCAAGCCATCAACCAAACTCTTTCCTCCTTAACCACCCTCTCTAAAATCATTATCCTCAGTCTCTCCGTTTCAACCACCAATGCTTCTCATCCCGTTGCGATTTTTCTTGTTCCTCGACTCCTGCCAGCTTTCGGGTTTCTCAGCCAGCGCTTCTCTTATGGCTGTGAGTACTTCCTCTTCGGTCACCCGCTGCCTGATCATTGTTTTCAGGTCAAGCATTTTTTCCGAGAATAGACAGGTTCTCAGCTTTCCGTCAGCCGAAAGCCTCAGCCGGTTGCAGGCGCCGCAGAAATGATGGCTGAGCGGAGCGATAAAGCCGAAGCTGCCCTTCATCCCCGTCAGACGGAAATGCCGTCTGACCGGTCCCGAGCCTGGAACTTCTATCTCCTCCAGTCTGTATTTTTTCTGGATTTTCTCCATGATTTCAGCCATGGGAACAAAATAGCCATCGACCGGAGAAAAATCCATTAGTTCTATGAAGCGGACATGAACCGGTAGCTCAGAAGCCAGGTTCAGGAAGCGTTCTATTTCCTCCTCATCATCATTGACACCGCGGAGAAGAACCACATTAACCTTAACCGGGTCGAAGCCGGCTTCGAGAGCTTTTCTTAATCCCCGCCAGACCTTCTCCAGGCCGTCAAGGCCCGTGATCTCCTGAAATTTCTTTCCATCAAGAGTATCGAGCGAAATATTAAGCCGCTTCAGGCCGGCAGCCCTCAGTTCATCAAGATAGTCTTCAAGTAGAAGGCCATTGGTCGTCAGGGAAACATCCCGGACGCCAGGACTGGCGAGTATCCTGGAAATCAGACTTCCGAGCCCTTTTCTTAAAAGCGGCTCGCCGCCGGTGAGACGGAAGCGGTCGAGACCGCATTTAATGGCCAGCCGGACCAGATATAGAATCTCTTCATAGCTCAGGATTTCCGTCGGGGGGAGAAAAGTAAAATCTTTTACCCCGCGACAGTAAAAACAGCGCAGGTTGCAGCGGTCGGTGACCGAAATTCTCATGTAGTTAATCTGGCGGTTATATCTGTCCTTCATTTCCGGATTACCATTCAGGCAGATGAACCTTAACCCTTGTTCCCGCCGGCAGAAATTCGGCTCCGGCCGGAATCAGAGCCAGCCCGTCAGTTTCAGAAAGGGTGGAAATAATACCCGACTCCTGTTTTCCGGCCGGCGTTGCCTGCCACCTTCCCAGATTTTCCTCGAGCTTAACCCTGACAAAATTCAGCCGGCCTTTTTTCTTTTTGAAGGGAACACTCAGGGAAGCTTTTACCTCGCGCGGCCAGAAATCAATCCGGCCCGATATTTTTTTTATGAAGGGCCTCACATACTCCTCAAAAGAAATCATAACCGCACCCGGATTACCGGGAAGTCCAAAAATCCAGACCGGCCGCCGTTTGATTTTCAAGCGATAGAAGGCCAGAGGCTTGGCCGGTTTCTGAGCCACCTGCCAGAATATCTCACGGCCTCCAGCCCGGCGGGCTGCTTCTTTAACCTGGTCATAATCCCCGACCGAAACCCCGCCCGAAGTGATGACAACATCAGCCTGGCCGGCTGAAGTATTAAAGGCTGCCAGCAGAGATTTAAGATTATCCCTCACCTGCTTTATAGAGACCAGCCCGGCCCCGCTTGATTCCACCAGTGTCTTCAGAATGGTGGAGTTGGCATCGTAAATTTTCCCGGGGCGAAGTTTTTCTCCCGGCCGGCAGAGCTCATTTCCGGTGATCAGCACCGCCACCTTCGGCTGTCTGTAAACCGGAACCGACTTTACTCCGCAGGCGGCCAGAAGTCCCAGCTGAGGAGCTTTAAGCACTGTCCCGGGCTTTATGATCACCTGCCCCCTGACAACATCCTCTCCAGCCTGACGGACATTTTCTCCCGGCTTGAAAGCCCGGCTGATGACCACAAATCCCTCCAGCTGTTTGGCCTCTTCCACCGGAACCACCGCCTCCGCCCCGGCCGGCACCGGAGCTCCGGTCATTACCTTTACTGTCTGGCCTGCCCTCAGAATTTTTCTGAAATACTCTCCAGCCGGCTGCTCGGCCAGAAGTTTGAGCCTCGTCTGGCCAGGCCCGGCAGCAGTATCTTCGCTTCTTACCGCATAGCCGTCAACCGCCGAATTCCTGAAGGGCGGCACAGAAATCCTGGAGCGAATTTCTTCAGCTGCCACCCGTCCTGCGGCCAGGTCCAGGCTTACCCTTTCTTTTCCCAGAATTCTGGCTTCTTCAATTACCAGCCTTCTGGCCTCTTCAAAGGAAATCATCGGCTTTCTCCTTATTCTCGTCCTTAAATGTCCTGTTCTCCGTCAGCCTGCCCCGGCCAGGTGGTTATGGCCGAGGCTTTTATCCCGGCCCAGATTTTTCTTCCCGGCTCCAGACGCAATTCTTCCACCGATGCCCTGGAAACGAAGGCTTTCAGCCTGAAGCCGCAGTCAAGAAGCACCAGAAACATCCGGTCAAAAGGCCTGATGTCCCGGATCTCAACATAAAACCAGTTGCGAACGCTGGTGGCCGGCCGGTCAACCGCCAGAATTACTTCTTCCGGCCTGAAGGTCAGAAGCACCCTCTGGCCCCTCTGTTGCTGACCGAAAGCCCTGATCACCTGACCGCAGGTCTTGATCTCCAGAAGCCCGCCGTCAGAGCCTTCAACCACGCCTTCAACCAGGACTTCCTGGCCCATCAGGCGGGAGACTTCAGCCGTGGCTGGAGCAGAAGAGATTTCTTCCGGAGTTCCCGTCTGCAGGATGTTCCCCTCGAGCATGATGGCGATTCTGTCAGCCAAGTAGACAGCCTCGTCCCTGATATGGGTTACCAGAATGGTGGTTACACCGGTTGCCTTTCTTATCCGGTAAAAATCAGCCATCAGCTTATCCCGGAACTCAACATCCAGCCCGTTAAATGGCTCATCGAGAAAGAGAAATTCCGGCTCTAAAATAAAAGCCCTGGCCAGATGAACCCGCTGCCGTTCGCCGCCCGAAAGTTGGTCTGGCAACCGGTTGAGAAGCGGCGCCAGGTGGAAAAGAGCGGATATTTTCTCCAGCCTGGCCTCCTGTTCTCTGGCCTGAACCCGGCGGAATTTAAGCCCCGAGAGCAGATTATCGCGGACACTCCCCCGGAAAAAAACCGGCTTCTGCAGAAGGTGAACCACCCGAAGACTCAGCTGACGGCGGTTGTGCGGGCCGGACTTCTCGCCCTGATAGTAAATTTCTCCGCTATCTGGCATCTGAAGAAAAGATAGAACCCGGAGGAAGGTGCTTTTCCCCGAGCCATTGGGACCGAAGAGAACCAGGCATTCGCCCTTTCTCAGCTCAAAATGCGGGAGGTTAAGAATCGGCTTATTCCGGGCGAACAATTTCAGGTTTCTTACTTCCAGCTCGGGTTTTTCCACCTGTTGGCTCCTTTCTGCTGGATTGAGGTTAAAAACCAGTTGACCAGAAAACTCAGAGCCAGAAGGATCAGAGCCAGGGCGACAGCCGAACGGAAATTACCCATTCTTGTTTCCTGGACAATAGCAGTCGTCAGAACCCGGGTATAACCTTTAAGGTTTCCCCCGACCATCAGGACGGCCCCAACCTCAGAAATTACAGCCCCGAAAGCAGCGATGATGGCTGCCAGTTGCCCCATTCTGGCCTCTTTAAGAAGCACCGCAATCAGTTGAAAGCCGCTGGCTCCCAGAGCCCTGGCCTGAAGCAGGACATCGGGGTCCACCTGTTCCAGGGCCGCTAAGGAAAGACCAACTACCAGCGGTAGAGCTATAATGAACTGGGCGATGATCATGGCCGCCGGTGTGTACATCAGTTGAAGAAAACCAAGCGGCCCGCTGCGCCAGAAGAGCAGAGCGACAAAAAGTCCGACTACCACCGGCGGAAGGCCCATTCCGGTGTTGATAAGGGTGACCACGAATTTTTTCCCGGGGAATCGTCGGAAATAAAGGAAAATGGCCACCGGAAGACCGACCAGCATGGAAAGAACCGCGGCCGAGCCTGAAACCGTCAGGCTGAGCCAGGTTATTTCCAGAATTTCCTTCAGGTTCATGGCCACAGATCCCCGGTTGTCCCTTTCAGTTTTAAGGCTCTAAAAAGTGAGCCCTCTTCTTTTGAATCAGCCTTAAATCCGGAAATGATCCTCTGCGCTTTTTCGGAAAGGAGAAAGTTGAAAGCAGCCTCAGCCCCGGTGGTATTAACCCGACCTGATTTATTTTCAACGATGATGACTGAGTATATGTTCTTGAACTTATCGTCCCGGCAGAGAATCTTCAGGGCCAGTCCGGAACGAAGACGGACAAAAGTCGGATAGTCAGCCAGGATGTAAGCCTGTTTTTCGGAAGCCAGGCGCAAACTTTCTCCCATTCCCTGGCCGGTTTGAAGATACCAGGAACCTGACGGATTTATTTCCGCCAGGCTCCAGATTCTTAACTCCAGGTTATGAGTTCCGGAATTATCGGCCCGACTGACAAAAAGAGCTCTGCGGGCAATCCGGGAAAAGGCTTCAACAAAATCCAGGCCCCTTATACCCGCCGGATCTTCCTGAGGACCGACGATTATAAAATCGCTCGACATAAATTCTTCACGCCGCCAGCCGCAGCCTTCTTCCATAAACTTCAATTCCTGCTCGGGAGAATGGACCAGGAGGAGTTCAGCTGCCTGCCGTCTCCCCATTTCTAAGGCCTCGCCGCTACCAACCGCCAGCACCTTCACTCTGAATCCTGTCTCCCCTTCAAAAACCGGCAGGAGACGGTCAAGCAAGCCACTGTCGTAGAGGCTGGTGGTTGTAGCCAGGATAACAGGTTGAGCCATTCCCGCGGGCTGAGCCGAGGCCGGCGTTCTGTACTCAATGCTCATCTTATGACCGGGCCTCAGGCGGGAAGCCGTCCTGGAGACTGCAAAAATAATGGTCAGAATCAGGATTAAATACAAAAAGTAAAGGAATCTTCTTTTCTCCCGCCGATTATGATCAGTCATTATCTGTTTTTCTCTCCACTATCATTCTTTTTTTAACTCACCACCCAACACTGCCAGCCCGGGCGTTTTTTCCGCCACTTTCTCTCCGATTCTTGTATTTTCCCATTAAAAAATCTATGCTCCGGCAATCTTTTCCACTTCTTCTTCGCTTTCCTTTTCCAACTTTTATTTTTTCTTTCCTCCCATCAAATATTTGAACATCTCCTGCCCGCTCCGCCGTAGCTTTTTTTCTTATCAGTATTTTCATTCCGGCTCCAGCAACCAGATTTTCCACTTATTGTGTTTGAATCTCCCCTGTAATTTTTTTTTACCGGTCAGTGATTTTGCCCGCAGCCCTGAATTCGGCTGCTTCTTCAGCTCGCCCTGCCCTGTTAATCTCCATTTCCTTTGGTCAGAATCCGGCAATCCCACCAATAAAAAAGGGCATGCCTTCCACCAGGAAAGCATGCCCTGAAATTTCAATGCGAACTCCTTTCCTGAGCGGGAGGCACGGCCGTTTCCAGCCCTACCCTGTCGGCCGGCGTCCATACCATCCGGGCTTCAGGCCCGCCGGCTCGGAGTCTAATTAATTATCAAAGACCTGAATCAGCTTAATAATATATGGGATTTGCCGCCCTCCGGTCAAGCCCGGCCGGGAGCGCAAACTG
>CAZDZU010000043.1:0-10104 GCA_964509995.1 uncultured Eubacteriales bacterium
GCTTCATCGGCAGGTTGCGAGCTTTGATCCGGCTCAGGCAGAACTCAAAGGCTTTCTTTTCCCGCTCCCGGAGCCAGTTGAATTTTTTTATGTCCTCTTCTGTGGCTTTTCTGATTATTCTGACCGCCCGGCGGCTGGCCTTCGGACAATGAGCCAGTTCGCTGTTCAGGTCGATCACCAGGGCCAGGTCGCCGCCGTACTCGGACTCCACCAGACAATAATCCCCCACCTCCAGTGGCTCCTCGCCCCTGAGGGCCCGGACTATCTTGCCGGTAGATTCCGAAAGCAAGAGCACAGCTTCATCCATTTCTAATCTCTCTAAAAAAGATGGTCAATTCACCACTCATTATAGCCAAATTCGGGTTCTTCTTTAAGCGCCCCAGGTAATCTTCAATTCGCCTGACCGCCAGGCTGGCTTTTTCCGCCGGGACGAGAACGGTGAGTTTCTCCAGTTCCGGGCCCAGGTCGGGGTTGAGCAGAAATTCTGCCCGCCCCGTCTTAAACACCATCAGGTCCCGGAAAAAGACCGAAAAAAATTTCAGAACCTCCCTGAACCCGGACAGCGCATCCTTCCTGGCCCGGCCGGACACCAGGCTCAGAAAGTCTCTCGACTCGCCCGCCTGGAGGAGTTGCTTGAAGAGCAGCCAGGCCTGGTTGCGTCCGGCCAGAAATTCGTCCCAGTTAGTTTCCAGCACCGCCTCCAGGTTGCCCTCGGAAGCCTGGGCCAGAAGTCTGGCTCTCTCGACCGGCCAGCCCCGGTTGACCAGGACTTTTTCCACCTCTTCCTGGCTCAGGGGGTTAAACCGGAGAACCTGACAGCGGGAGCGGATGGTCGGCAGGATGAGCTGCAGGTCCTCGGTCACCAGGATGAAGTACGCAAAATCGCGGGGCTCCTCCAGAGTTTTAAGCAGGGAGTTGGCCACAGTTTCATTCATCCTGTCAGCCTCATCGATTATGAACACCAGCCGACCCTGGGCCCAGGGTCTCATCGTGGCCAGATAATTCACTTCCTCTATTTGCTCTTTGACGATTTGCTCGCGGTTTTTTTCCCGGGCAATAACCCGGACGTTGGGGTGCTGCCCGCGTTCAATTCGCAAGCAGGAATCGCAGCGATCGCAGGAATCATCGGTCTCCTGAAGACAGTTCAGGGCCTTGGCCACGGTCAGGGCAGTTTTTAGCTTACCGGTTCCGGCGGGTCCAAAGAACAGCAGGGAGTTTGGCAACCTGTTTTTGCTCAGTGAGAGTTTCAGAATCTGCCTGACCTGCTCGTTGCCCCAGATATCCCTGAAACTCATTCCGCGCTATCCTCTCAACCCGGTGTGTACTCCCGAATAGAGCACCTGCCGGAGATAATATCCGGTGTGGGATTTTTCCGCCCGGGCGACTTCTTCCGGTCGGCCGGCAGCCACCACTTCGCCGCCCTCCTGGCCTCCCTCGGGTCCCAGGTCAATAATGTAGTCGCAATATTTTATAACTTCAAGGTTGTGCTCGATAATGATCACGGTGTTACCCATTTCCACCAGTCGTTCCAGCACCTTGAGCAGCTTGCTGACGTCGTCAAAATGGAGACCGGTGGTTGGTTCATCCAGAAGATAGATCGTTTTTCCGGTATCACGACGGCTGAGCTCCCTGGTCAGCTTGATTCTCTGAGCCTCGCCACCCGAAAGTTGCGGAGCCGGCTGGCCCAGTCTGAGATAACCCAGGCCTACCTGTTGCAGCAGCTCCAGCTTTCGTTTCAGCGCCGGATGAGCCCTGAGCAGATTGCTGGCTTCATCCACCGTCATATCAAGAAAATCAGCGATGTTTTTACCGCGATAGGTTACGGCCAGCGTTTCCTTGTTGTACCTCCTGCCCTGACAGCGGTCGCAGGTGACGTAGACATCGGGGAGAAAGTGCATCTCCACTTTTTTCACCCCGGCTCCCTGGCATTCCTCGCAACGCCCGCCGTGAACGTTGAAGCTGAAACGCCCGGGGCTGTATCCCTTCCGTCTGGCCTCAGCGGTCATGGAAAAAAGCTGCCTCAGGTGCCCGAAGATTCCGGTATAGGTGGCGGGGTTGGAACGGGGCGTCCTCCCGATCGGCTTCTGGTCAACCGACACCACTTTGTCAACGTTTTCCAGTCCCTCTAAAGACCGGTGTTTCCCGGGCTGAACTCTGGCCCGGGATAACTTTTTCTGCAGGGCCCGGTAAAGGACATCGTAGACCAGGCTGCTCTTGCCAGAGCCCGAGACGCCGGTTACGGCCGTCATCACACCCAGCGGAAAACTGACGTCAATGTTCTTCAGGTTATGCTCGGCTGCTCCTCTGATTGTAAGCCAGCCCGACGGAGTCCGGCGCTCGGCTGGCACCGGCACCGATTTTTCTCCGCGCAGGTATCTGGCCGTCAGGGACTCGCTCGCTTTCAGAATGCTCTGAAGAGGCCCGCTGGCCACCAGCCGTCCGCCGTTCTCCCCCGCTCCCGGCCCGAGGTCAATCAGATAATCGGCCGAACGGATGGTCTGCTCGTCATGTTCAACCACGATAATCGAATTCCCCGCGTCCCTGAGCTGACGCAGAAGTCTGATGAGCTGACTATTATCGCGCTGATGCAGGCCAACGGTTGGCTCGTCCAGAACGTAGAGAATCCCCCGCAGCCTGGAACCAACCTGGGCCGCCAGTCTGATCCTCTGGGCTTCACCGCCCGACAGCGAGGAACCGGTCCGGTTCAGGTCCAGATAGGAAAGCCCGAGTTCCTTCATCACCAGCAGACGGTCTTTAACTTCCCTGAGTATTTTTTCAGCCACAGCCTGAACCTTCCCGGTAAAACTCAGCTTTTCCATTCTTTTCAGCAGGTGTTCCACATCGAGGGAGGCCAGTTCATAAATGTTCAGGTCGTCAATTCTGACCCAGAGGCTTTCTTTCTTCAGGCGCTGGCCGCGGCAATCCGGACACAGGTCGGCCGTCAGCTCCACCTCGCCCCACTCGTTGAGAGCCGTCAGAATACCCAGGCCATGGCAGCGGGGGCAGGCCCCGTAAGGACTGTTGAAAGAAAAATTTCTGGGTTCCAGGGGTTGAAAGCTGCGGCCGCAGGAGGGGCAGGCCAGCTTCCGGGAAAAATACGATTCCTGACCGGACGCGTCCAGCACCAGCACGCCCCCCTCAGACATTTCCAGGCTTTTCTCCACCGCTTCCTGAAAACGCCGGTCGTTACGCTCTTCCAGTTTCAGTTCATCCACCAGGATTTCGATGTTGTGTTTTCTGTTCTTATCCAGGCGTATTTTTTGCTCCAGGTCATGCAGATGGCCGTCAACCCGGGCTCTCAGAAAGCCCCTTTTTCTGAATTTCTCGAGCAACTGCTGGTACTCGCCCTTCCGGCCCCGGACGACGGGCGCCAGAATCATTATTTTCAGACCGCGGAACCTGGACCTGAGCAGGTCCAGAATCTGCTCCCGGCTGCTGGCTCTGACCGGCACCCGGCAGTCCGGACAGTAGAGTGTCCCCAGACGGGCGTACAGGAGTCGCAGCAGGTCATAAATTTCGGTTATGGTGCCCACGGTCGACCTGGGGTTGAAAGAAATGGTCTTCTGGTCCACCGAAATTGCCGGAGACAGCCCCTCTATGGACTCAACTTCGGGCTTTTCCAGCTGTTCGATGAACTGCCGGGCGTAAGTCGAGAGACATTCTATATATCTTCGCTGTCCTTCAGCAAAGAGGGTATCAAAGGCCAGCGAGGATTTGCCCGAGCCGCTGGGTCCGGTGATGACGACCAGCCGGTTTCGCGGGAGGACCACATCAATTTTTTTTAGGTTGTGCTGGGCCGCCCGGCGAACCCTGATTTCCTGAAGCATGGCTATATTTTAGCACTTTCAGATTGATTTCCGAGGCCCGGAAATGGGTTTAATAATCCTGTCCTTTATTTTATAATAGCAGCGAATAACCGCCATGAACAAAGAAGACCGACTGCTTAAAGCCATTGATGTTCTCCGCGACCTGGCTGCTCCCTATGGCTCCATAACCACCATCAAGTATCTGGCCCCCCGGCCCGGGAGCTTCAGCGATTATCCTCCCGATGTCCATCCGCGCCTGGTAGAAGCCCTGAAGAAGAAAGGCTTCAGCTCGCTCTATTCTCACCAGAGCGAAGCCTGGCAAAAAATCAAAGAGGGCAAGAATGTGGTGGTGGTCACTCCGACCGCCTCCGGCAAAACCTTATGTTACAACCTGCCGGTGCTGGACGGCATCCTCCGCGACCCTTCCAGCCGGGCCATATATATTTTCCCGACCAAAGCACTCAGCCAGGACCAGCGGGCCGAGCTGGATGAAACCATAGAACTGCTGGGCGAAGAAATAAAAATCTTTACCTACGACGGCGACACCCCGCAGGATGCCCGCCGGGCCATCCGCAGCCAGGGGCATATAATCATCACCAATCCCGACATGCTGCATTCGGGAATCCTCCCCCATCACACCAAGTGGATTAAACTGTTTGAAAATCTTAAATACATAATCATCGACGAGCTGCATAACTACCGCGGGGTGTTCGGAAGCCACGTGGCCAACGTTCTCAGGCGCTTGAAGAGAATAGCCAGCTTCTACGGGGCCAGACCGCAGTTCATTCTGTCTACGGCCACCATCGCCAACCCAAAAGACATGGCCGAGAAAATGATCGAAGAACCGGTGGAACTCATCGACCAGAACGGCGCTCCGGCCGGTGAGAAATATTTTGTGTTCTACACGCCGCCGGTGGTCAATCCCCACCTGGGCATCAGGCGGTCTTACATCAACGAAGCCCGCCGTATAGCCACTGTCTTCCTCAATCAGCGGCTTCAGACAATAGTCTTTGCCCAGAGCCGATTGCTGACTGAAGTTCTGGTCACCTACCTGAAAAACGACCTGGAAAAAGGTCTCAAAGACGAAGGACTGATTCGCGGTTACCGCGGCGGTTATCTGCCGATCAGGCGTCGGGAAATCGAAAAAGGCCTGAGAGAGGGGAAAATACTGGGGGTGGTTTCAACCAACGCCCTGGAGCTGGGAATTGACATCGGCACCCTGGACGTGGCCGTCCTGGCCGGCTACCCGGGGACCATAGCCAGCACCTGGCAGAGAGCCGGGCGGGCCGGCCGCAAAACGGGAAAGTCAGCCGCGGTGCTGGTGGCCTCTTCGGCTCCACTTGACCAGTTCATTGTCAACCACCCGGATTACTTCTTCTCCAGTCCGCCGGAAATGGCCCTGATCAATCCCGATAACCTTTCGATACTGGTCAACCATATCCAGTGCGCCGCCTTCGAGCTGCCCTTCGAGGACGGCGAAAAATTCGGCACGGTGGAGATTAATGAAATATTAAAATTGCTGGAAGAAGAGGAAATGCTCCACCATACCCAGAACAAGTGGTTCTGGACTTCAGAAGCCTATCCGGCCGACGCCATCTCTCTGCGCAGTATCAGCTCAGATAATTTTGTGGTGGTGGACATAACCGAAAAACCCAGAGTGATCGCCGAGGTTGATTTCTCCTCAGCTCTGACCACCCTTCATCCTAAAGCCATCTACATCTGTGAGGGAGAACAGTATTTTGTGGAAGCATTCGACTACGAGCAGCGCAAGGCCTATGTCAAAAAGACTGATGTCGACTACTTCACCGACGCCATAGACTACACCAACGTCAAGATCCTGGATGTTTTTGACCGGCAGGATATTCCCCAGGGCTGGATTAATCACGGGGAGGTCCATGTAGCCACCCAGGTGGTCGGTTTCAAAAAAATCAAGTTTCACACCATGGAAAACGTGGGCGCCGGAGAGCTGCAGCTCCCCCAGAACGAGATGAGCACCACCAGCTTCTGGCTGACCATCCCGGCCGAAATCTACCAGACCCTGCCCTACACGCCGGAGCAGCGGACCAATGGTCTGTTCGGCCTTTCCTATCTCCTCCATCATGTTGCTCCTCTATTTCTGATGTGCGACCTGCACGACCTGGGAGTGGCCATCGGCGACAACTTCTCCGGCCAGTCGCTACCGCCCCGAGAGCTCCCGCGCCACCGCCTGCCCCAGGACGAAAAAAACAGGGTTTTTCTCAGCCCGGACTTTTCCCCCAACCTGTTTCTCTATGATAACTTTCCCGGCGGGATCGGCCTGAGCCCGGCTCTGTTTGAATTGAAAACCAGCCTCCTTCAAGCCTGTCTGGGGACGATCGAGGAGTGCCCCTGCGAGGAAGGCTGCCCTTCATGCGTGGGTCCGGTCAGAGAAAGCGGGGAAAAAGCAAAACAGGTGGCCAGGGAAATCCTGCAAAGATTACTTCTTGCAGGCGCATAGGTCAGCGATGTTTTCTTCCTCGCCCATTACCACCAGCACATCGCTGTCTTTAATCACAAAATCAGCTCCCGGGATGAAAATCAACCCGTCGGGCACCAGCTGACGAACGGCAATGACCTGGACCCGGTAGCGGTTGGTCAGGTCCAGGTCCCGCAGTTTTTTGCCGATGAAGGCCTCGGGCGGGACAATTTCCTGAATGCTGATATTCTCGGCCAGGGGAAGATATTCCAGGACATTCCTGGAGCTCAGGCGCTGGGCCAGCCTTACGGCCATGTCCCGTTCAGGATAGATGACCTCGGTCGCCCCGATGGCTTCCAGAATTTTCCCGTGGTCCGGACTCAGGGCCTTGGCCAGGATGCGGTTGACACCCAGTTCGTGAAGATAAAGAACAGTCAGAATTGAGGGCTCCATTTCCGGTCCCAGACTGACCACTACCACGTCCATATCCTGAACGCCCAGAGCCCGAAGACTTTCTTTGTCGGCTGAGTCCATCCAGACGGCCTGGCTGGAAAAATCTTTGGCCTCTTCCACCTTATCCTTATCTTTATCTATGACCAGAACTTCGTGGCCCTTCTCATAAAGAGTCCTGGCCAGATAGCTGCCAAAGCTTCCAAGACCGATGACGGCAAATCTCATTTTGATTCTCCTGGATCAAAGCCGGTTCTTCCTGATATTTTAGCCCACCATTATGCTTTCTTCAATAAACTGGTAATGACCGGCCGGCTTGACCCGGCTGAAGGCATAGAGCATGGTCAGAGGGCCTATCCGGCCGAGATACATGGTGATCACCAGAATCAGCTTGTTAAGGGGGTGCAGGTTCGGAGTGACACCCAGCGAAAGACCGACCGTGCCGAAAGCGGATACCACCTCAAACAGAGCTTCCTTTAAGGCCAGCTGGGGTTGAATGATGAGCAGGGATATGGTCGAGGCAAAAATCAGGGACATGGCCAGTGAGATCAGGGTATAAGCTTTGATAATATCATCATTCTTTATCCCCCGGGAGAATATCTGAGGCACTTCATGTCCATGGATCCGCGACCGCAGGAAAGCAAAGATAATGCCGAAGGTTGTGGTCTTGACGCCGCCGCCGGTTGAACCGGGCGAAGCGCCGATAAACATTATCAGGATAATCAAAAGAAGAGAAGCCACGGACAGGCTGTTAAGGTCAACGGTGTTGAATCCGGCAGTCCGGGCCGAAACCACATGAAAGATTGAAGCCAGGATCTTTTCTTTAAGTGGCAGACCGGAGAAACCGCGGTTGAATTCCATCAAGAACAACAGAACTGCTCCCAACAGTATGATGCCAAGGGTAATGGCCGCCACGAACTTGGTATGGAGTGAAAACCTGATTCTTTCCTTCTGCAAACTGTTTCGAAGAGCCAGCTTAATTTCCTGCAGAACAAAAAAGCCAAGACCTCCGAAAACTATCAGGAAGATCATGGTCAGGTTTACCAGGGTATCCCCGCGAAAGCCCATCAGGTTATCGGAAAAAAGAGAAAAGCCAGCGTTGCAGAAGGCAGAAACCGAATGAAAAACTGAAAGGGTCAGGGCCCGCGGCCAAGAAGCCTGTTCAGAAAATCTGAACAGAAGGGCCAGGACTCCCAGCAATTCAAGGCTGAAAGTAAACAGGAAGACATCCCTGAGCAGAGCCCGAAAATCCGAGATGGCCGCCGGCCGGAAAGAACCCTCGACCACCAGCTTGTCCGACAGACTGACCCGTCTGCCGGCAGTCATCAGGATAAAGCTGGAAAAAGTCATGATCCCCAGCCCGCCCAACTGAATCAGGGCCAGCAGGACTCCCAGCCCGAAAGGGCTGAAGTAGTTCGGGGTGTCGACCACTATTAACCCGGTAACACAGATGGCAGAAGTGGAGGTAAACAGGGCATCTATCAGGGGAATATGTCCGTTCCGGGTAGAAAAAGGCAGGGATAGAATGATGGTGCCGACGATGATGGCCGCCAGAAAGCTCAGGGCCAACAGCCGGGGTGGATGGACCAGCCTTTTCTTGAAATTATTCACTTTGCCCTCTTTTAAGTCCTTAATTAAACCGCTTTTAGCTGCTTCCGTCAAGCCTCCACTCAGAGAGAGCACCTTCGCTTCCCCCTTCCCCCGGAGAGCCCCCAGCCTTTAAGACCCTGGCCTCCCTGAAACCTCCTTGCTTTCATAAGCTGCGGCAGTGATGCCTCGAGGCTTACCTGCCGCCATAGGCCCCCTATATAATTTCAACTGACTGGAAACGGCGAAAATTCGATGTCCGGAGCGTGACACAACCTGATGGGAAGTACTTTCCAATTGGGTCAATAAAGAACCGGTTATGAAAGGTTTTCGGAGGGCGCCGCGGCGTGTCTCCGAACCGCCCGCAGCCTAAGGAGTTCCCCGCGGGGGGATGGGTGAAGCGAGGACGGGAGGAGGTGCGCCGCGACAGGACCCTCTAAAATACAAAGGCCGACAAAGAAACAGAGAGGCCGCCACACCTGATGGCTTTTCAGCCGCGACATCCCCTTGACGGCGGCAATATAGAGGGCGGAAGAGGTGCGGCCCGCCTCGGCTGATTGACAGACTTTCTCCCGTATGTTAAGTTGAAAAAGTTATGAACGTCTTCAGTTTGATTTCGCAAGCCACCATAGTCGTCAAGTTTATTCTGTTGATTCTGGTCATTTTCTCAGTTTTTTCCTGGGCCATCATCATCTATAAGAGGCGGAGCATAAAGGCAGCCGAGTCTTCCTCCCAGAATTTCCTGGAAGTCTTCCGCCGCAGCAAATCTCTTAACGAAGTTAATGAGGCGGCCCGTAAGTACAAGAACAGCCCTCTGGCCAGCCTCTTCCAGGCTGGTTTCAAGGAACTGGTTCACCTGACCAGGTCCAACCCCCAGCCCCAGGGTTCCATCAACGGCGAGAAGCTGGAAACCATCAACCGCTCGCTTCTCAGAGCCTCAACTGCCGAAATCAACAGGCTGGAGAGAATGATGAGTTTCCTGGCCACCTGCGGCAGTGTCACCCCGTTCATCGGCCTGCTGGGCACGGTCTGGGGAATCATGGACTCCTTCCACAAGATCGGGGTGGTCCGATCAGCCAGCCTGGTCACCGTGGCCCCCGGAATCGCCGAGGCTTTGATTGCCACGGCTCTGGGTTTGTTCGCCGCCATCCCGGCGGTCATTGCCTACAACTATTTTCTGGGTCGTATCAAAGGAATCATCTCGATGATGGATGATTTCAGCCTTGAATTCTTAAACATCATAGAAAGGGCTTATGGCGGTTAATCTGAACCCGGCTCCGGTCTCCGGCGGCCGGAGGCGGCTGGGCACCTCCATGTCGGAAATCAACGTTACCCCTCTGGTCGATGTCATGCTGGTGCTGCTGATCATTTTCATGGTGACCGCGCCGATGATGCAATCGGGTATCGGCATCAACCTGCCCCAGGCTGAAACCGAATCAGCCCCGGCTGAGGAGGGACTGACTCTGACCATCACCGCTGACGGTTACATTCACCTCGGGGAATCAGTGATCAACATCAACCTGCTGGAAAGACGGTTGCAGGAATACTTTTACAACAAGACCAAGAAAATAATCTACATCCGGGCTGACCGCAACCTGAATTACGGCCAGCTCATTCAGGTTCTGGATATCATCAAGAAATCAGGAATTGAAATAGTCGGCCTGGTTACCGAACCGCTGGAAAAACCGCCAGCCAGGAAACGGACCGGCTGATGAAACCTTACCCCGCCAGGAGCAGTTCTTTTAAGAGAGCCGTAATTCTGTCTCTCTTCTTTCATGTGACCCTGTTTGCCCTGATCGCTTTTTCCAATCAGCTGGCCCTGTCTCT
>CAZDZU010000044.1:0-10054 GCA_964509995.1 uncultured Eubacteriales bacterium
GGATTCTGGCCCAGGGACTGGTCCGGGCCAGGATAGAAACCTTTGAGCATGAGGGTCCTTTTATCCAGGCCAGGATCGTAACCCTGCAGGAGCCCGAGCCGGCCGAGAAGACGATCGAGCTTGAGGCCCTTATCAGGAATGTTCGCTCCGGACTGGAAAAAGCTACTTCTCTCGGTAAATCCATCCAGCCGGAGATACTGGTTATCGCCGCCAACCTGGAAGACCCCGGACGGCTGGCTGACCTGACCGCTTCCAACCTGGAACTCAAGGTCAGGGATGCCCAGGAAGTTCTGGAAATACTCGACCCGATGCTGAGGCTGAAAAGGGTCTATGAATTGCTGGTCCGCGAGCTGGAGCTTCTGGAGATGCAATCGAAAATATCCAACGAAGCCCGGGGCGAGCTGGATAGACTCCAGCGCCAGTACTTTCTGCGGCAGCAGATGAAAGCCATTCAGAAGGAGCTGGGCGAAGGTTCCGAACTTCAGGAAGAAATCAAAGCCTACCAGGAAAAACTGAGAAAACTCCGGGTGGGCGACGAGGTGCGCGAGGAACTGGAAAAGCAGATCAGCCGTCTGGGCCAGATGCACCCGGAGTCGGCCGAAACGGCTGTCATCAGGAATTACCTCGACTGGATGTTTGCGCTGCCCTGGGACCTCAGCACCAAGGATAACCTGGACCTGAGAATGGCCAAAAAGATACTGGACGAGGACCATTACGGTCTGGAAAAGGTCAAGGAAAGAATCATAGAATATCTGAGCGTCAGGAAACTTTCCAAGAAGCTCAAGGGGCCGATCCTGTGTTTTGTCGGGCCTCCGGGCGTCGGGAAAACCTCGCTCGGGAAATCCATCGCCCGGGCCCTCGGCCGGAAATTCGTCCGCATTTCTCTGGGCGGAGTTCACGACGAGGCCGAAATCCGCGGCCATCGCCGGACCTATGTCGGAGCCATGCCCGGGAAGATCATCCAGGGGCTGCGCCGGGCCGGATCCAACAACCCGGTGTTCATGATAGATGAGGTTGATAAAATAGGGGCCGATTTCCGCGGCGACCCTTCCTCGGCTCTGCTGGAGGTGCTGGACCCGGAACAGAACAACAGCTTTCTCGACCATTACCTGGGGGTGCCCTTCGACCTGTCCAGGGTCATGTTCATAACCACGGCCAACCTGCTGGATCCCATTCAGCCAGCCTTCCGGGACAGGATGGAAATAATCGAGCTTCCAGGCTACACCGAGGAAGAGAAGCTGCAGATTGCCATCCGTCACCTGGTTCCCAAGCAGATTGTCGAACACGCACTGAAACCGGAAGCCATCGATATTTCTGAGGCCGCCCTCCGGGCAATAATTTCCCAGTACACCAGAGAGGCTGGCGTCAGAAACCTGGAAAGAGAAATAGCCACCATCTGCCGCAAAGTTGCCCGTCAGATTGCTGAGGGCAAAAAGAGAAAGGTCAGGGTGACTGCCCAGAATATAGAAAAATTCCTGGGCCCGCCCAGGATTTTCCGTGACCAGCTGACCAAAAAAGACCAGGTTGGCGTGGCCACCGGGGTGGCCTGGACGGCGGCCGGCGGCGAAATCCTGTTCGTTGAGGCTACCAGAATGCAGGGCAAGGGCAACCTGATGCTGACCGGCTCCCTGGGCGAGGTGATGAAAGAATCGGCTCAGGCCGCCCTGAGCTATGCCCGGGCCCATGCCCGGGAATTTGGCATCGACCCCCGGATATTCATGGAGAACGATTTTCATATTCATATACCCGAGGGAGCCATACCCAAGGACGGGCCCTCGGCCGGCGTGACCATTGCCACCGCTTTCATTTCAGTCTGTACCAACATTCCGGTGCGCTGGAACGTGGCCATGACCGGCGAGATAACCCTGCGGGGAAATGTCCTTCCAGTCGGCGGAATCAAGGAAAAGGTTCTGGCCGCCCAGAGGGCGGGGATTAAGAAGATGATTCTGCCCGTGCCCAACAGGAAGGACCTGGTTGACATCCCGGCCAAGATCCGTCAGGAAATGCAGTTCATTTTTATAGAGGATATAAAGCAGGTTTTCAGGGAGGCTCTGGCCAGGCCCTTTTCGGATCAAAGACCCATACGGGTGGTAGGAATGAAGGCCGGTTCAAAAAAAGAGGGGAGAAAAAGAAAATAAGGCTTGCCCCGAAAGGTCGCTTAGCTGCTAAACAGAATAAACCCGGGGCGCGGGAAGATTTTCTATTTCTCTGATCCGGGCGACTGATCTACCTCTGGTTGCCGGCAGGTCTCAGCTCCTGAACTGTCCTTAAAAACTCAGAGATGAGCCGCAAGAAAAAAAATTAGATAAGCTCCTGTCTTTCGGGCGGTTGTTTTTCTTTCTACCCGGAAATGGCTCCAGGCTGGCTTTTATTTTTCAGGCCAGAAAATCGCCCTCCAGCACCAGCTGGGCCGGGCCGGTCTGAAAGATCCGGTCTTTTCCCCACTCGACCACCAGCGAGCCCATGCTGGTCCAGACCCGGACTTTTCTTTCGGTCAGCCCCTTGAGGATTGAAGCCACGGCCGCCGCGCAGGAGCCGCTGCCCGAGCTCAGTGTTTCGCCCACTCCCCGTTCCCAGAATAGCACCTCAATTTCCTGGCGGTTGAGAACCCGGATAAATTCCACATTGGTTCGGTTTGGGAAAAAGGGATGATGTTCCAGCTCCTGTCCCACCTGATGCCATTCAATCCTGGCCGGAAAGAATCTTTCGACAAAGATGTCGCAGTGCGGATTGCCCACTGAAACGCAGGTGATGTGGTAGACCCGGCGGTTTATCGACAGAGGATAGTCAATGATTTGCTCGTGCTCCTGACCATCGTCAAAGGGAATGTCTCTGGAGGAAAACCGGGGTTCTCCCATTTCGATTCTGATTTCAAAAGAATAGCCGTTGCGTCTGACCAGCTGACAGGAACGCTGGCCGGCGGCAGTTTCAAAAATCACTTCCGACCCGTTCAGCCGGCTCCGGTAGAAGAGATAGGCGGCCGCACAGCGCAGGCCATTGCCTGAAATTTCAGCTTCCGAGCCGTCAGCGTTGAAGATGCGAAAACCATAGCGGCCATCCTGGCCGGACACCACTTTCAAGAGCAGAAGGCCGTCGGCCCCCGCCCCGATATGACGGTCGCACATCCGCCGGGCCAGCTCTGGAAGGTCAGTTTCCTTGTCCAGCGGAGGGGCTTCCACCACCAGAAAATCGTTGCCCAGAGCGTGCAGTTTGGCAATCCGCATCAGGGTACTCTCAGAGTGACGATAAAATCGATCTTCTCACCGTCGCTTTCCCGCCGCACCAGCAGGATGATTTCCTCGCCAGATTCAGTCTTTTTCAGGATGTCCTGGAATTCTTTAACCGAATTGACCTTGACCCGGTTAGCTTCCAGGATGATGTCGCCGGTCTGGAGTCCGGCTCTGGCTGCCGGGCTGTACTGTCTGACCTCGGTTACCAGGAGACCTTCGGCCGTGCTCAGACCGTAGCGCCTGGCAAGAGAGGGCGTGATGGCCGTCAAACCGAGGCCAACATCCTTATCCAGGCTCTCTTTTGTAGTCGGGGCTTCGACCGGTTCCAGCTCATCCAGCCGGGCCTTGACCGTCATTTCCTTGCCGTCGCGGATGATCTTGATGTTCACCAGGTCGCCGGGCTGCAGGTCGGCCACCTTGAACCTAAGGTCCTTCCAGCTTTCTACCGGCTGCCCGTTAATTTCCACGATAACATCATATTTTTTGAGACCGGCTTTCTCGGCCGGGCCCTCGGGTTCCACCTGGGAAATGATGACACCCTTATTGACCGCCAGTTTGAACTGTTTCTTCATCGACTCGGTGATGTCTGTGCCGCGAAGGCCAAGGCGTCCTCTGACCACCCGTCCTTTTTCCTTGAGCTGGGCGACTACCTTCCTGGCCAGGTCGGAGGGGATGGCAAAACCTATGCCAATGTTGCCGCCGCTCGGAGTCAGGATATTGCTGTTGATGCCGATTACCTCGCCCCTGAGGTTGATCAGCGGGCCGCCACTGTTGCCGCGGTTAATGGCGGCATCGGTCTGAATGAAATCCTGGTAGGTCGGGGTGTTGGCCCCGAGCCCGAGCTGACGTCCCTTGGCGCTGATTATCCCGGCGGTAACCGTATGTTCCATCCCTAAGGGATTGCCAATGGCCAGCACCCACTCGCCAACCTTGATGGCCGAGGAATCGCCGAGCACAGCATAGGGAAAATTCTTGCCCTCCACCTTGAGCAGAGCCAGGTCGGTGGCCGCATCCTGGCCGACATTCCTGGCTTCGTATTCCTTGCCGTCAATGGTGGTGATGCTTACCCGGACCGACTTTTCCACTATATGATTGTTGGTGAGAATATATCCGTCGGCTGAAATAAAGAAACCCGAGCCTTCAGCCTGGGAACGGAATTCACGCGGCTGCCGGTCGCGGGAGCGAGGAGGGTTACCGAAAAATCTGTCCCAGAAATCCTGGAAAGGCCAGTCTTCATCAAAGCTTAAAGAAGGAACCTGTTCCACCCTCTCGGCTACCACCCTGACCACGGCCGGACCGACTTTTTCAGCCACCCGGATAAAATCCTGGCTGGTGAGGACTTCCGGAGCCGGAAGGCTTTTTTCAGCCGCCAGCAGGTGATTGTTCAGAGCCTGGCCCGGTTTATCTGTTTTTATTACTGGAGCAGGCTTTTCTGGCGACAGGATAAAATAGCCCGCCAGCAGAAAGCCTGCCAGAAAACTGATGGTGCCGATCCACAGGTATTTCTTCATGTTGAGCCTCCCTCGAAGACAATTAAAATTAACATAA
The DNA here is from genome assembly GCA_964509995.1 of uncultured Eubacteriales bacterium. GTDB lineage: Bacteria > Acidobacteriota > Aminicenantia > Aminicenantales > Saccharicenantaceae > Saccharicenans. Next base: position 4,779 of record CAZDZU010000044.1, read on the forward strand.
GCCGTCAGAAAATTCAACGGAATCAGACCTCCGGCCTGATTTATAAAATAACTGGAAGGCCGGCCGGAAGGTTGCATTGACCCGGATTCATCGGTAAGATAGGAGAAAAAAGAGATTAGCCTGATGAGAGAAAAAACCCGACTATCTGCGAAAAAAAAGCGAAAAGGATTGTTTATCGTCTTCGAGGGAATAGACGGGTCCGGCAAATCCACGCAGGTGGAACTCCTGGCTGCAAAGTTGCGCCGCCGCGGTCTGGAGGTCGTCATTTTGAGAGAACCTACCCGCGGAAAGTGGGGACAGAAAATAAGGGAACTCTCGCGGATCCGGGGGTCGGTCAGGCCCGAAGAAGAGCTGGAGCTTTTTATCAGGGACCGGAGGGAAAATGTAGCCAGAAATATCAGGCCGGCTCTTGAATCTGGTAAGACGGTAATACTTGACCGTTATTACTACTCGACCCTGGCTTACCAGGGAGCCAGGGGGCTGTCGCTCGAAGAAATCCGGCGCCGGCACCGCAGATTTGCCATCGTCCCCGACCTGGTGTTCATCCTGGATGTGCCGGTTTCCACCGGCCTGCGCCGGATTAAGGACCGGCCAATTATCTACGGGCATTTTGAGGAAAAAGAATACCTCAAGAAGGTCCGGAAACTTTTCCTGTCGTTAGGCGACCCGGAGTGCCTGGTGGTCGATGGCCGTCCCCAAGCGGCGGTCATTCACCGGAAAATCTGGTCGCTTCTCCGGAAGAAATTTCCGGAACTCAAATGAGCCCGGGAAACGTTTCTTTGGCCGCGATTCCCGAAAGACCTGGGGGAGGGAAGCACGGCACCACTCCCGCACCGGCAGGGTCAGAGGTTTTTTCGGGAAACCTGTGGCCCGGGGACGGGAATTAATGTTCGGCCGCCAAATCATTTTCCTCATCTCAGCCGTCACAGCAACGGAGATTGCACCCTGAACCGGCGGGCATTGTTTTTTAACCCGTTAATCTGATATATTGTCTTTCTTGCTGGTTGTTTAAGGTTTCAGACTGAACGACGATGCCTGAAAGAAAAAAAATCATATTCAAAATCAGGGTTCCAGCCCTCAACCGGAAAAAAATATTTAGAGGCCTTCTGCTAACTTTGCTTCTCCTGGTTTCTCTGGCTCTCGGGGGAATGTTCGGTGCTTACCTGGCTATAAGAGAAAACCTGCCTGACGTTGGCGAGCTGGAGCAGATCAAACCTAAGATAATCTCGGTTGTCTATGCCGACGACGGCCAGCCGGCCAGAGAATTTGCCGCCGAAAGAAGAATCCAGATTCCCTATGATAAGATTCCTGAAACGCTAAAGAAGGCCATCATCGCCACCGAGGACCCGAGATTTTTTGCCCACCGGGGAGTTGATTACCGCGGCATCCTCAGGGCGCTCAAAGAGGATTTTTTCAGAATAATCCTGGGCAAAAGCCGGCTGCATGGTGGAAGCACAATAACCCAGCAGCTGGCCCGGAGTCTATTTCTTTATCCCCAGCAGACCATACGCCGCAAGCTCAAGGAAATCTTTGTGGCCATCGAAATTGAGCGTCGTTACACCAAGGAAAAAATCCTGGAACTCTACTGCAACCAGTTTTATCTGGGTCATGGAACATGGGGGGTGGAATCGGCAGCCCAGCTTTATTTCGGAAAAAGCGTTACTGATTTGACCCTGCCCGAGGCGGCTCTGATTGCCGGTATCTTTCGCGGGCCGGCTATCTATTCTCCTTACAACAACCCGAAGGTCACTCTCAACCGCCGCAACCATGTGCTGAACCGCATGGCTGAGGAAGGCTTCATCAGCCGGCAGCAGGCTGAGGAGTTGAAGAAACAGCCGTTTGAGGTCCTTCCCCTGCGGAGACAGACAGTTGAAGCCGGATCCTATTTCTATGAAGAAGTCAGAAAATATGTCGAACGCAAGTACGGCGAGGATGTTCTCTACCGGGGCGGCCTTAAAATCTATACCACTCTCAACCTCAATTACCAGAAATATGCCGAGGAAGCTCTCAACCGTGGTCTGAGGGCCCAGGATAAAAAGAATGGCTGGCGGCGGGACAAGCGCAACCTGCTGGCTGAGGGTAAAGCTGAACTGGATAAAGTCTGGCTGGATAACTGGGACAGCCTGGCTCCAGTTCCCGGCCAGACAGAGGAGGCCATCGTTCTGGAGGCGGGGAGGACCGAAGCCAGAGTCAGGCTCAAAAATTACACCGGCCTGATGACGAACCGGGGAATTGAATGGACAAAAGCCCGCTATCTGAACGAGCTGCTGAAGCCCGGAGACCTGATTCTGGTGGAAGTCCAGTCGGTGGACGAAGCCACCAGGACGGCCCGGGTCAATCTTGACCAGGAACCGATAGTAGAAGGAGCCTTTATGGCCCTGGATGTGGCCACGGGCCAGATAAAGGCCATGGTCGGCGGCTATTCCTTCAAGCGCAGCCAGTTCAACCGGGCTACCCAGGCTCTCCGCCAGACCGGTTCGGCCATCAAGCCAATTTTTTACACCGCCGCCTTGGAAAAAGGATTCACCCCGGCCAGCGTCATCGTCGATGAGTCAACCAACTTCGTCGATAAATGGACCGGCAACCCCTGGTCGCCAAAGAATTATGATGGAGAGTATCACGGAGCGGTAACCCTGAGAACCGGGCTGGAGGAGTCCAGGAACGTGGTTACGGCCAAACTCCTGGACTATATTTCTCCTCAGGTGGGAGTAGAGTATTGCCGAAAGTTCGGGATAACTTCCACCATTTATCCCTACCTGTCGCTGGCCCTTGGAGCCTTTGAGGTCACCCTGCAGGAGCTGGTCTCTGCCTTCAGCGTTTTCCCCAACCGGGGCCTGCGGGCCAGGCCGTATTTTATAATCAAAATTGAGGATAAGGACGGCAATATACTGGAGGAAAACCTGCCTCAGACAGAAGAGGTAATCTCTCCCCAGATTGCCTACATGATGACCTACCTGCTTCAGGGGGTGGTCCAGAGGGGAACCGCAGCCTCGGCCGCTTCTCTCAACTGGCCGCTGGGGGGAAAAACCGGAACCACCAACAAGTTCACCGACGCCTGGTTCATTGGTTTTTCACCCTCGCTCTGTGCCGGGGCCTGGGTGGGTTATGACACTAAGATCACCCTGGGCAATCGGCAATCCGGAGCAGTTGTGGCCCTGCCCATCTGGCGTGATTTCTTCGCCCGGGTTATCGAGAACAGGAAAAAAGAATTTGCCGCCTCTCACCCCGAAATTGTTGCCGGACAGGACGAACAGACAGTAACCAACCCGGAAGCCATCCTGATCGAAGACTTTGAGGCTCCGCCCAACCTGGTCTTCGTAACCATCGACCGCAAGACCGGACTGCTGGCCTCGCCCGTCTGCAAGTATCCATTCCAGGAGGTCTTCCTGCCCGGGACCGAGCCCAACCGTTATTGTTCGCTTCAGGACCACCTGCGGGTTCTGGATTATTACTCAGAACGGAAGGCGCGCGAGGAAAGGGAATAAGCCTGCTGCTGATCTTAATCCGGATTCAGCCGAAGGATATATGAAGATTCGTTCATATATTGAAACGGCTGGCACAAATTTCTCTTTGCCTTGCTGATTCTCTTGCCGAGTAAGGCTAAGACCGAGACGGAGGATAGAAAGCCTCAGGAATGAAGCCCGGGACTGTAAACCGGGGCAGTTTCAGAAATGGGTCTGGCGGTTCTCGGGGTGAGCGGTGTGCTTTTTTAGAGCTGAAATAATGACCTTGCCCGTCTTAGAGTTTTCATGCTAAAAATGATTTTTCGCTAAGCCCGGGCGAGGCCCCGACTGAACCGGTGATAAATCTTTTTTTCCGTAATGTAAGGGCTTATTTCTTACGACTTACCGAGCCCGACCTTGAAGAGGAAGAACCGCGTGAAGAACTGCCCGCGCGAGAACCGGAACCGGAAGAACCGATTCTGGAGGAACCGGAGCCATAAGAACCGATTCTGGAACTGGAGCCTCCGCGGTAAGAACTCGAACCCGAGCGCGACGGACTGGAACTAATCCGGGGGGAGCTGAGGCGGGAGGGAGCGTAACGTTCAGTCCTGGGAGCGGTCAACGGCCGGGACAGGCTGTTTCCATAATTCCTGCTGGATGAAGTCGATGGGCGGCTGAGGCTTCTACCGGGGCTGGAATAATTTGAGCTGTAGCTTCTGGATGATCTGCTGATACTCCGTCCGCTCACGCTGGCGGAGGAAGGATAGGTCTTGATGGTTCGCCCTGACTCCGGCGTTCCGTAAGAACGGGAGGCTAAGGGCGAAGGCGAATCATCCTTTTTCCGGATTTTTTTTGGCGTCACCTTGCCGGAAGCCGGAGTTCCTTTTGACGGTCTGGCCGAAGAGGAGGAGCCTTTCTCACCGCTCTGATTCCTCGGTTTTACCGATGTTCCTTTCTCTCCCTGACTCTGAGCTGGCTTTGTTCCGGCCTGACCTGCCGGGCGCAGGCGTTCAGGACTGGTCCGGTCTCTGCTCCCTGAAATTTTTCCGGGCGACCCGGTTAAACCCTGTCTCAGGCCAGCTCCCTGATTGTCCTGCTTCACCAGAACCCTCTTCCCGTCCAGTTTTTCTACTGTCAATTTAGAGCCTTCCGGACGGAAAGGGAGCTGTCTGCTGGTCATGGTAATTTTCTTGTCCAGATTGGCGGCCCTCAGATTTTCAGGCCTCAGAGCAGCCCGGGAAATGTCGCGGGCCCGGAGCTGGTCTTTCCTGACGGCTACCAGCGCCCTGGAATGAACTGGATAATGCCCGACGTATCTATCGTAGAAAACGTTGTTGATTACAACCACCGGATAGCCATACCAGCCAAGTGGTGCCCAGCAAAAATAGTCCATATCCCACCACCAGCTGACCCAGGCCGGACCCCAGACATAATGGGGAATCCAGTACCAGCCGATGCCCAGAGCCCAGTGCCAGCGCCCGTAGTGGAAGGCTACCCAGCCCCAGGGTTCGTAAGGGACCCAGGTCCAGCCGGTGAGTGGCATCCAGACCCAGCGTCCGTAATAATACGGGCGCCAGTCATCATCCACTCCCCTGGGCACCCAGACATAACCGTAGGGAGCCACATAGACCCAGTCGCCGTACTCGTTCAGCTCGCCTTCATAATCGGCCAGGTCTTCTGGAAGATAACGCCTGGCGTAAATTCGGTTGGTCTGCTGGTCGCGGGCCTGGTTCCAGCGGTCGAAACCATCATCAGCCACCGGCCGGAAACCCACCGGCCTGGAAGCAAAACGGCCTTCGGCTATTTCCAGCCGCTGCTCTCCCTTGACCAGGT
>CAZDZU010000045.1:0-10051 GCA_964509995.1 uncultured Eubacteriales bacterium
GAACTGGTATCCAGAGCCCTGACCTCCGGCAAAAAACCGCTGGCGCCAGCCGGGGCCGCCGTGCCCCACATCAAACCCAGCCGGTTTGATGAAGGCACGGCTTACGTGGTTTTTGACGACCACCGCCGTTCCAATTTCACTCCCTATGTTTTTGTCACCAGGGATTACGGCCAGAGCTGGAAGAGTCTTTCCACTCCAGAGATAGATGGCTACTGCCTGGTCATTGCGGAAGACCCGGTCAACAGGAACCTCCTTTTTCTGGGGACCGAGTTCGGCCTGTTCGTCAGTCTGAATGGAGGACAGAACTGGTTCAAGTGGACCGACGGCTTTCCGACCTGTCCGGTTTATGACCTGGCCGTTCATCCCAGGGAGCATGACCTGATCGTGGCCACTCATGGCCGGGCCGTTTATGTGTTTGACGATATTTCACCGCTCAGGGAGCTATCGGCCGAGGTGATGAAAAAGAAACTGCACCTGTTCAAGGTAAATGATGCTTTTCAGTTCCGGACCGGCCGCATGTCTTCCTATATGAGTCCTGGCGATGGCGAGTATCTGGCCCAGAATAAACAGACCGGAGCGGTCATAACTTATTTTCTCCTGCCGACTGAGAAGAAGGCCGAAGAAACCGAGACCCCCTCCCCGGAAATGGCCCAGATGCAGGAAAGAATGGCTCAGTTCGCCGCGCGGAGCGGCCTGAATGTGGCTGCCATGAGACAGATGATGGGCCGGGGACGGGTTCAGATAACCATAACCGACTCGCAGGGGCGGGTGGTCAGGCAGATGAACGGCCCGGAGGAAAAAGGAATAAACCGGGTTTACTGGGATTTTCGGGAGCTGGAACCGGTCTCGCCCGCAGAGATGATGTCAGCCCAGACTGCCGGACGTGTGGCCGGTTCTTTTGGCGGCCGCGGCGGCCTGACGGTTCTGCCGGGAACATATACAGTTAAGGTCAGGTATGAAGACCAGGAAGTCAGCCAGACTTTTGAGGTTAAGCCCGACCCCAGATTTCAAGTTGACCTGGCTGTTCTTAAAGCCAATTACGAAAAAGCCAGGGAAGCCCAGAAACTGTCCAGAACTGTGCAGACGGTAAGCCAGAGGTTACAGCAGACGCAACGGACGCTGCAGACCGTCAGGGAATTTTCGCGAGCTCAGAGGAACCAGAAGATGATGGAAGTGATGAAAAAACTCGAGAGCACCGAAAAAAAGCTCAAGGACCTGTCCGAGACTCTTAATCCGACTCCTCCCAGGCAGGGCCTGGCCGACAGGTCGTCGGGGTTGATGTCACAGGTGAATGGGGCCGTCAGCGGCCTCACTTCTGCCGGTTATGAGCCTATCAGCCAGCCGGCCCTGGTCAGGTATGAAAAAGCCAGGGTCCGGCTCGATGAGTTCTTGAAGCAGGTAAATGAATTTTATGAAAAAGATGTGGTTGAGCTTAATAAAGCTCTGCAGGAAGCAGGTTTTACCCTCCTCCTGAATTATCCTCCGCTGAAGATGAATTAAGCGCCAGTTCGGGGGGAGTAATACTTTCAGGGAAAAATAAAAGAGCCTGGAAGCAATCAGTGGGAATGAGAAGGGGCGGCCCCGGGCCGCCCCTTTATTTTTGTTTTAGTGTTTAATGTCCAGAAATCATACTGCTGGTCCTGTTCGGTCGGGAAGCGGGATCTGGCTGCTGAAGGATGGCCCGCTATCCTTTACCGAAAAAAATTGCCGGAAAGCAGGAGCTGGAACCGGTCTCGCCCGGGCTGCTGTTTTCTGTCATTATTGCGGGCGGGGGTTTATAATAAAAGGTAAGATGACAAGAACAGTAGCACTTTCCATTCTGCTGCTCTGGCTGGCCGGAGGGCTCTGCCCGGCCGACCTGAAATTTGTGGTGGTCTCCGATACCAATCCTGAGTTTTTGAACCAGAAGGATTTTTCTCATTTTGCAAAAATCATCGAGCAGATTAATGTTCTGAAACCGGACCTGGTTATAAATCTGGGCGACCTGATTTACGGCTACGGGCTGAGGAGTACCAGGCCCCAGTGGGAAAGATATCTGGAGATTATCGGCCGGATTGAGGCTCCCTATTACCAGATTCCCGGTAATCACGATATTTTCAATGGCCGGGCCAGACAGGTCTATCTAGAATTTTTCAAGAAGACCTACCTGTCTTTCGACTCTGGCCAGTGTCATTTTGTGCTTCTGGACAATCTGGAGGACGGAGTCTGGGGAAAAATCGGGCCGGAGCAACTGGCCTGGCTGGAAGAAGACCTGAAGCGGCCTAGCTGGGACCAGGCCTTTGTTTTCCTGCATGTTCCGGTCTGGGACATGCAGGCTCGAAATGTAAAGCTGGAGTGGAGAGAATTCTGGTTTGAAAAAATCCATCCGCTATTGCTGACCGGCAGGGTGAAGGCGGTCTTCGCCGGCCATAACCATCGTTTCGGCCCGACCAGAATTTATGACGGTCTGATTTATTATATTGCCGGGGGAGGCAGTCCCCGGTTGCATAAAGATTTTGTCAGAGCCGGAGGCAGCAACTTTTTTCTGCTGGTTGAGGTCACGGAAAACGGCTTCAGGGTAAAAGTGGTCACAGAAAACCGGGTAATCTCCGACCTGGAAGCCGATATCCTGAAGGAGATTATGGCTCCCCATTTTTACCGCCCGGGAGAATTCAAGATCCAGAGATAGTCTTTGACTTTTCGAGGGGATGAGTTTAGTTTAAGAAGAAGAATTTCAGTTTCAAGGAGGGCTTATGTCTGATAAATCCCGGCTGGTTGCTTTCTTGCTGTGCTGGCTGTTCGGAATTTTCGGCGGACACCGCTTCTATGTGGGCAAGACCGGAACCGGAATAATCTGGTTGTTTACCCTGGGGTGTCTGGGAATCGGGGTGCTGATTGACCTGATAATGATTCTACTTGGCAAATTTTACGATGCCCAGAACAAGCCGGTCCTGGTCTGGTTCAGGGACTGCGATGCCGAGGGCAAAGTCCTGAGCTATTCAGTTTAACCCGGGACAAAAAAAAGATGGGAGGGCTGGCGCCCTCCCAGGAGGGAATTAGGTTAAGAAGGAAAACGGTTATATTAGGGCTCAGGCCGCTCGGCCCAGAGCTTTCAGAGCTTCAGATACTCTACTGACTGCCAGAACATAGGCTGCCTCTCGCATCGGCAGCTTGTGCTTTTCCATCAGGTCGACAATTTCCCGGAAGGCTTTTTTCATTTTTCTTTCCAGCTTGTCGGTGATTTCTTCTTCAGTCAGAAAGAAACGCTGCAGGTCCTGGACCCATTCCAGGTAGGAGACGGTCACTCCGCCGGCATTGGCCAGAATATCGGGACAAACCAGGACACCGTTGTCCACCAGGATGCTGTCGGCTTCGGTAGTGGTCGGGCCATTGGCTCCTTCCAGGATTATCCTGGCTTTGACCTGTCCGGCATTGCCCCGGTGAATCTGGCCCTCGGTGGCGGCTGGAATCAGAATATCGCAGTCCAGAGCAATCAGACTGTCGTTATCGATTGGTTCTGTGCCCGGGAAATTAACCACTGAGCCTGTTTGCTTCACCTGTTTTTCCACCTCAAACGGGTCAATTCCCTTATCGCTGTATATGCCCCCGAAAATATCGGTGATGGCGATAATCCTGCACCCGGCTTTATGCACCAGTTTGGCGATAGAGGAACCGACATTACCGAACCCGAGTATAGCCACGGTTCGTCCCTCAAAATTCAGTCCCAGGTACTTGAGAGCTTCTTCCAGGACAAAAAACAGACCGGTTCCGGTAGCCATAGCCCGGCCGAGAGAACCTCCCAGGTGCACCGGCTTGCCGGTAACCACGGCCGGCTCCAGATAGCCACAGGCCTGGCTGTAGGCATCAGCTATCCAGGCCATGGTCTGGGCATTGGTAAACATGTCGGGAGCGGGCACGTCCTTGAACGGTCCGATGATATCCCTTATAGCCAGCGTATATTCTTTGGTGAGTTTTTTCAGTTCGTTTTCCGACATCTTGAGCGGGTCACAGATAACCGCGCCCTTGCCTCCGCCGAAGGGCAGGTCGACCACCGCGCACTTCCAGGTCATCCAGGTGGCCAGGGCCTTGCATTCGCTGATTGAGGCGTTCGGGGAGAACCTGATGCCGCCCTTGGCCGGTCCCCTGACCGTAGAGTGCTGAACCCTGAAACCGGTGAAGACCTCAGCCCGGCCGTCGTCCATGGTGATCGGGATATGGACAGTCAATTCCCTTTCCGGGTATTTCAGACGCTGATAAATCCAGGGATCAAGGTCCAGGAAATTGGCTGCCTTTTCGAATTGAAGGGTGGCCTCAAAAAACGGATCGTATTCCTTGGCTTCGGGAATGGGATGAATATAATGGACTTTAGCCTTTTCTGGCATGGGGTTCTCCTCTTTCAGGAAATTTCTTTGACCAGTAAACGGAGCAGCTTTCCGTATCCGGCTTTTTCAAAACGGCTTATCGGTATTTTCTTATCGCGATAATAGAGGTAATGCGTGGTTATTTTGACCCGTTGTGATTTACGGCGACCGGGTTCCAGCGTTTCCACTTCCCGGATTTCAGGAAATTTAATGATCTTGGCTTTCTGCTGGGGTTGTTTTTCCTCCTTCGGCTCTTTTTGGGTCAGGGGTAATATATTTTTCATACCAGCCTCCGCCCTTTATATATGCAATTGTTGTGCCAGAGTTATCTTTTTGAAAATAAAGAAGATGATAAAAGGGAAAGAGTTGGCTGTTGCAAAATGCAATATCGCAAAATGCGAAATTCAGTCTTTGCCGACCTTGATTTTGCGATATAGAGTAGCCGGGTTGAGACCAAGAATTCTGGCAGCCCGACTCTTGTTCTGGCCTGTGTGTTCAAGAACTCTGGCGATATAAGCCTTTTCCAGGTTTTCAAGTGTTGGCCAGTCCCTGGCCAGGGTGGTCAGGACCTTATCTTCTGGAAGATTCAGTTCCTGCCTTATTTCCTGCGGAAGGAATGGCAGCTGAATATTTTCTGCCTGGTAAAGGGACATCACCCTTTCAATGGTATTCCTTAACTCCCGGACGTTTCCGGGCCAGGAGTAATTCAGAAGAGCCTGAGCCGCCTCCGGTTCCAGACCTCTGTAATTCCTCTTGATTTCCCGGTTGAACTCTTCCATGAAAAACAGGACCAGGGGGATAATATCCTCTTTCCTTTCCCGGAGAGGGGGAATGGTAATGGGAACGACATTGAGCCGGTAGAAAAGGTCAGGTCGAAAATTTCCTTTTTCGGTTTCTTTCGCCAGGTCGCGATTGGTGGCGGCAATGATGCGGACATTAATTTTTATCGACTGGGAGCCGCCGAGTCTGACAAATGTCCCGTCTTCCAGCACTCTCAGGACTTTGGCCTGGAGAGCAAGAGACATATCGCCAATTTCATCAAAGAAAACCGTGCCCTCGTCTGCCTTTTCCAGAAGGCCGACCTTCCTTTTCCGGGCGTCGGTAAAGGCTCCGGCTTCATAGCCGAAAAGTTCGCTCTCCAGCAAATTTTCCGGAATGGCGGCGCAGTTGATGGCCACTATGGGCTTTTCAGCCCGCGGGCTGTGGTAGTGAATGGCCCGGGCCAGAAGTTCTTTGCCGGTGCCGCTCTCTCCCTGAAGAAGGACGGTAGTCCGGTCGGATTGAGCCACCCGGGCCGCCATATCCAGCACTTCCTTCATTTTCCGGCTCTGGGCCACTATTTTTCCAAAATAATACCTCTGCTTTTGCTTTTCGAATTCATCCAGAAAGCGTAACCTCAGCGACAGTGTTTCCAGGGCCCGCTGGACAGTGGCTTTTAGCTCGCTAAGCTTGAAGGGCTTAAGGAGATAATCATAGGCGCCCAGTTTCATGGCCTCGACCGCTTTTTCCAGTATTTCGTAAGCCGACATCATGATGACTATTATTTCCCGGTCAACTTCTTTGACTCTTTTCAGAACCTCCAGTCCGGAAATCCCCGGCAGAACCAGGTCCAGAAGAATCAGGTGGGGGCGATGGCTTTCCAGAATGTCCAGGGCCTTTTCGCCCGATTCAGCCAGGAGGATCTCGTAGCCTTCCTTTTCCAGGGCTTTTTTGAGGTTATTAAGGGTCAGGATTTCATCATCAACCAGCATAACCGAGAAGGTTTTCAACCTATGACCTCCTCTTCTTTTCCGGTCGGCCGGCCTTTCTGACTGATGGGTAGAATGATAGTGATGGTGGTGCCGGCTCCGGGTTGACTCTGAACCCGGATGTCCCCGTTATGGCTCTTTATATAAGACAGGCTGATACTCAATCCCAGTCCGGTGCCCTGACTCTTCTTGGTGGTGAAAAAGGGATCAAAAATTTTATTCTGGTCTTCGGGACTGATACCGATGCCCGTATCCGAAATTTCAATCTGGACATAGTCTTCGAACTTGACCTTGGAGGTGGTGACCGTCAGCCTCCCGCCTCCGGGCATGGCCTGAGCGGAGTTGATGAAGATGTTGGTCAGAACCTGACGGATCTGGTTGAAGTCGGCGGTGACTGGAGGCAGTTGCGGATAGAGCTTCTGTTCGATCTGGACTTTTTTGAAAATGGGCTGATGGCTTAAGAAGGACAGGGTATCCCTGATTGCCTGATTCAGGTTAATCCGGGTAAAGCGCGGGGGAGCCGGGCGGGCAAAGTCCAGCAATCCTCTGATTGTCTGGGAAATCCGGTAAACATTCTCCAGAACCACTTCCATCTGCTGTTTCTTCTGGGGGTCGGTTGTTTCTTCCATCTGGATTTCGAGAAAAGAAGAAATGCCCAGCAGGGGGTTGTTTATCTCGTGGGCAGCACCCAGGGCCAGCTGGCTCAGGGCAGACAGCTTTTCATATTCGGCCAGCTTGTGGCGGAGTTTTTCTTTTTCGGTGACGTTTTCAACCAGAATGGTTATTCCCAGCAGGCCTTTCTCACCGTTGGTGATGGGAAAGAAGGCCAGATTGAAGTATTCATCGCCATGGCCCCGGTCGATTTTTCTGGCCGCCAGCTGCCGGGCTGCGCCTTCTCTGATCGTGGCTCTGAAAGCTTCTATGATTTCCTGGTCTTTCAGAGCCGGAACGGCTTCAAACAGGATTTCACCCTTTCTGATCTCCCCGCTCTCAAACAGAGTCAGAAAATGCTTGTTGTAGTGGGCCAGTCTGCCTTCCAGATCAGTTCCGGCCAGTCCCAGCGAAATGCTGTCAATCAGATGAAGAATATACTGTTCCGACAGCTGAAGTTCCGCCGCCAGGCGCTGGCTTTCCAGGATCCGGTTCTCCAGTTCCTGGTTGATTTTGTCCAGCTGCTGCCGGCGTTCCCGGCATTCCTCCAGCGTCCGGGCCAGATTGGCTGTAAGCTTCTGGACCAGTGCGGTGACTCTCCTGGAATACAGATTGGAAATGATGGTCAGAAAAAGAAAGGAGGGCAGAAAGAAATAGAGGATAATCCGGTTGAAACGCCGGACGGGAAGCAGGGCCTCTCTGAGGTCCATTTCCGAGGCCAGATAGATGCTGGTTCCAGGAAGAAGCTGGTAGGCACAGAGAACCTTCTCCCCGCGATAATCCAGGTGAACGATTACCCCGCTTTCTCCCCGGTGGGGATTGAGGTCGTCGGAAAAAGCTTTTTCGGCAAAAGGAAAAGCTCCCAGTTTGGTGGGTGACAGGATAAGACCATCCCGGCTCAATAAAAAGAGCTCGCTCGTTCTGCCCAGGCGAAGGTCGGAGATCAGGCCGTAAAGATAATTCAGGTTGAGTGCGGCTCCCAGAATCCCAACCACCCGGTTCTCGAGATCCAGCACCGGGTGAGAAATGACCATGACGTTGGTCCCGACTATGTCCGAATAAAAAATATCGGAAACAAACGGTTGTCCACCGGCCGAGACCTGAAAATAATCCCGGCTGGAAATGTTACCGTTGAGCAGGCGGTTATATGACCTGATCAGGTTGCCCTGGAGGTCGGCAAGGAAGATGAAATCGTACCACTTTTTCCCCTGAATAAGATTCAGGTAGATTTTTTCCTTTTCGTCCAGGCAGCTTAGGTCCGAGCAATTCAGACGCGCGACCGACCCCAGGTCGGTCAACCGGTCTTCCAGAAAAAGCTTTATCGTTTTCAGATTGTTCTGCACCGCCCCGGCCAGCTGGGTATTGACCTGATTCTTTATCATTCTGGAAATCTGCAGGTCGACTACCACCAGCAGAATGAGGAAGGGCAGGGCGAAGAAAGCCAGGGTCAAGAATGTGTTTCTGGTGGTCAGTCTTTTAAAATATCTGGATTCCAATATAACCGGCTCCGTTCAGAAGAAGTTTATCAAAGAGGCGCCTTTTTTTCATCGGTCTTAGCGGTCAGTAATCGAGAAGGTCAAGGGTCCGTGGTCTTTCTTCCAGATGGAAGACGATGATCGACTGGAAAACCCGGCCCAGCTTCTTCCAGTCCTCCGGTTTGAGTTCCAGGCCAAAAGGGGCCTCAGGAGGATTTTTTTTTATCCAGTCTATCACCTGAACCAGCTGCGGGTTTAGTTCGATTTTCTTTTCAGGGACACATTTTTCGCACAGGAAGCCATCCTTACGTGGATCCAGCCAGGCAGTGCTGCTTATCCTCCGGCGGCACTTCCGGCAGGTCTGAAAATCAGGTAGAATACCGTTGACCTTGAGAAACCAGTATTCAAAATAGCGGGCCAGATATTCTGTTTTCTGCCCGGCCCGGGCGGCCCTGATCAGACTGACCAGCAGCCGGTAGAGTTTTTCTTCGCCGGCCCGGTAGGGTGAGAATTTTTCGGTCAGCTCGGCCAGATAAGAAAAAAAGCAGGCGGTCCTGCGGTCGCTGAACATTTCGAAGGCGGACTCTAACAGGTCGCAGTTGCTGACCGTTACCAGGTCCTGTCTCTCTTTTTCGTAATAAAAAATCCTGACGATTGATAATGGTTCCAGGCTGCTGCCAAAGCGGTTGTTAAATTTTCTGGCTCCTTTGGCAATTCCCAGCACCAGTCCCTTTTCCCGGCTGAAGAATACCACCAGCTTATCCTGTTCAGCAAAATTCTGGGTGCGGAGGATTACCGCTTCAGATTGATCTATTGGCATGACTTTCTCTCGACCCGGGGACCCGGGAAATGTTCTTATGAACCTTCCGGCATCGTACCGGGGATTTTTTCCTGGTCCAGGAACTCGTCCAGGTTTTCCCGGGTGATTCTGATATTCTTGACCACTGCCCCGCGTTTGCCGAGGGATTTGCCAGGCTGGCCGTTCAGCTTGAAACTGACGCCGCCGGCATTCCCTAGGTTAATCACCAGCTCCGATTCAGCCTGAACCTGGATCCGGAATCCTTCCAGCTTCAACCCGTCTACGGCCAGGTTCCCATCGGCGTAAACCTGAATCCAGCAATCTTCGTTAAAATTGAGCTCCAGCTGTAAACCCCGGATAGGCTGAGGAGGAGGCTGTTGTTCAATGACCTGAGCCCCCGCCTCCGGGAGCTGTTCTTCGGCCGGAATGGTTACCGCGGCCTGGATTTTCTGGCTGGCTCTTCTGGCTTCAACGTTATTCTTGGTGGTCTGGATGGAAAGATAAATCAGAAATATAAAGAGCGACAGAACTATTACCGACAGCGTTATCCAGACAATCCTGTCCAGCCTCGGTTCCCTTTTTCTGACTTCGGCTGCTGCTCCGGATTTTTTTTCCTGCGAGGGCAGATAATATTTGATCTCGTCTGACTGTGCCGGTTTCTGAGGTTGAGAAGATCTCTGGGAGACTTCTGGTTCTCTGCCTGGCGGCCTCAGTTCCGGCCGGCCGTATTTCGGCAACCAGTCATCCGGGTTCAGCCCTATGAATGAAATATAAGTCTTTAGAATTTGCCTGGTAAAAAATCCGCCCGGAAGAAGGTCGAGCTGGTCATTTTCTATGGCTTCGAGATGTCTCAGCCCGATTTTCGTCTGGAGAGAGATGTCCTTTAAGGAAATACCCCTGGCTTCTCTTGCTTTCTGTAGTTCCTTGCCTATGCTTTCCATAAGACCGCTTCAATTTTAATTTATGCCAGAAAACCAGTCAAACTTTTTCTTCTTTCAGGCACAGACATAGTATCCAGGGTAAGGGTAGTATCTGGAG
>CAZDZU010000046.1:0-10010 GCA_964509995.1 uncultured Eubacteriales bacterium
ATATTATATCATACTAAATATTTGCTAAAGGAGCTTAAAATGAGCACAGATTTGACCTCTCTGAAACCGGAAAAATTATGGAAACATTTCAGCCAGATCCTGACTATCCCCCATGGTTCCGGGAATGAGAAAGCTCTGGCCTCTCATATCATCAACCTGGCCAAGAGCTGGGGACTGGAAGCCCGTCAGGATAAAGTCGGAAACGTGGTCGTACGGAAAGCTGCTTCTCCCGGGAAAGAAAACTCTCCGGGGGTGGTTCTGCAGGCCCACCTGGACATGGTCTGCGAAAAAAATTCCGACGTCAGCCATGATTTCCTGAAGGACCCCATTCAGGCCTATGTTGATGGAGATTGGGTCAAAGCCAGAGGCACCACCCTGGGAGCTGACAACGGAGTAGGACTGGCTGCCTGTCTGGCCATTCTGGAAGACAGAACCCTGACCCATGGACCGCTGGAATGCCTGTTCACGGTGGACGAGGAAACCGGCCTGACCGGAGCTTTCAAACTGGGTAAAGACATGCTGACCGGCAGCCTGCTGCTCAACCTGGATAGTGAGGATGAAGGAACCTTCACCATTGGTTGCGCCGGCGGCGCCGATTCAGAAATCAGCCTGCCTCTCGCTCGCAAAAAGAAAAAGCCGGCCCAGGTGCTCCTGGTCAAAATTTCCGGACTGCGAGGAGGGCATTCCGGCCTGGATATCAACCTCGGACGGGGCAACGCGCTTAAACTTCTGGCCCGGGTTCTGGCCACGGCTTCGGAAAAGTTCAAGCTGGAACTTATCTCTTTAGCGGGCGGCAGCAAGCGGAACGCCATACCCCGTGAAGCCTGGGCCCTGGTGGGATTTGATAAAAACGTCCGCCGGGCTCTGGTCAGGTTTCTTCAGAAGGAGTTTGAAGCCATAAAATCTGAATACAGGGTGACCGAACCCGAACTTGCTTATGACCTCAGAAATTCTATCGACACCGGCTTTCCTCTCACCGTAGAATCCCAGAACCGGTTGCTGGGGCTCATTCTGGCTCTCCCCCACGGTGTGATGGCCATGCATCCCCAGATCGCCGGCCTGGTGGAAACTTCAAGCAATCTGGCCATCGTCAACACCGAACCGAAAGCAGCCCGGATAATCTGTAACACCAGGAGCTCTGTCTTCACCGCTCTGGAAGCGGTCCGGCTGGTCATCCGGTCCTGCTGCCAGCTGGCCGGAGTCAGGGTCAACCAGCCCCAGGGTTATCCCGCCTGGACGCCCAACCTTGATTCAAAACTGCTCCAGAAAATGGTTGAGATATATCACAACCTGTTCCAGAAAGAACCTGAGGTCAAGGCCGTCCATGCTGGACTCGAATGCGGAATAATCGGAGAGAAATATGCCGGAATGGATATGATTTCTTTTGGTCCGACCATCAGATATCCGCATTCCCCGGACGAAAGGGTCAGCCTCAGTTCAGTGGAAAAATTCTGGCAATTCCTGCTGGAGGCTCTGGAAAAATTAGCCTGAAAATGGAGGTTACTGTAAATGAGGAGAAGAAAATTCCTGCTACTCCTGGGAATAATTTCTTCTCTGCCGTCCAGGGTGTGGACGAGCATCAAGCCAGGGAGGATGAATATGAAGAAAGCCATTCAGACTGACCGGGCCCCCAAAGCCATAGGCCCGTATTCTCAGGCCATCAAGGCCAACGGCTTTATTTTCGTCTCGGGACAGATACCGCTGGACCCGGCCAAAGGAGAAGTAGCGGGAGCAACCATAGAAGAACAGACCCATCGGGTGCTTAAAAATATCCAGGCCATTCTGGAAGCAGCCGGGACCTCGATGGCGGCTGTGGTTAAAGCCACTGTATATCTGGCTGATATGAACGACTTTGCTAAAATGAATGCCATCTATGCCCAGTATTTTCCTGAGCCCTATCCGGCCAGAGCAGCTTTCCAGGTGGCCAGATTGCCCAGGGATGTTAAGATTGAAATTGAAGTGATTGCCGAAACCGGCCCCGAGGTAACTCCGCTGGCAAAATAAGCCTGGAGGCAGGTGCCGGCCCGGGGTTAAAATTTCCCTGGTCTGGTAGTATAATTATCACTGAGGATTGAAAATGCCCCTATATGAGTATATCTGTCAGTCCTGCCAGAAGAAGTTTGAGGTCCTGGTCAGCCTGAATCAAAATATAAAGATTACCTGTCCGGACTGCCAGAGCGACCGGGTTAAAAGGCTCGTTTCTTCTTTCGGAATCGGAGGCGGCGGCAACCGGATCAAAAGTGGCTCTGGCAGTTGTTCCAGCTGCTCCTCTCATAGCTGCTCCACCTGCAAATAACCTTTTCCTTGACAGGCCCGGCCCTATTTTTATAAATCTATTCACTAAATTTAACGCCATCGGGAGAGGAGTTTGAGGTCTTTGGCTAACAGCAGAAAATCTGACTTGAGAATCGGAGTGGACTCGGGCGGAACCTTTACTGACCTGGTCATACATTCGGGTGGGCGGCTGATGGTCCGGAAGGTGCCTTCCACTCCGGCCGACCCCTCCGAAGCTATTGTCGCCGGGCTGGCCGAATTCCTGCCGCACTCTCGGTCTTTGATCATTCACGGCACAACCGTCGGCACCAATGCCCTGCTGGAAAAAAAGGGCGGCCGCATTGCCCTGATCACCACAGCCGGATTTGAGGATATTATTTTCATCGGCCGCCAGACCCGCAAAAATCTATACAGCCTTAAGGGAGAGGAAAGGAGTTTTATCATTTTACCCCGGCTCTGTTTCGGCCTGGAAGAAAGAGTTCTGGCCGGCGGCCGGGTAGAAAAATCTTTCCAGCCGGCCGACCTGGACCGTATTCTGGGAGTTCTCAAGAAGGAAAAAGTTGAAGCGGTGGCTGTCTGCCTGCTTCATTCTTACATCAATCCAGCTCACGAACAGGCAGTAGCCGAGAGGTTACGGCAGGCCGGATATAAGGTTTCCTCCTCTTCCGACCTGCTGCCCGAATACCGGGAATTTGAGAGAGCTTCGACCACGGTTATCAATGCCTATCTGCTTCCGGTGATGGACAGATATCTGGGTGAACTGCAAACAAAGCTGGGCGGAGCCCAGCTAAAGGTTATGCAATCCAATGAAGGATATATCTCGGCAGAAAAAGCCAGGCAGGAACCGATCAAGACAATAATGTCCGGACCGACCGGCGGTGTGGTTGGTGCCTTTCATCTGGCACGGATGGCGGGCTTTCGTAAAATAATCAGCTTTGACATGGGCGGAACCTCGACCGATGTTTCCCTCATAGACGGCCGGATCAAGAGGTCTACCGAAAACCTGGTAGGAGACTTTCCGGTTCGCCTGCCGATGGTAGATGTGCACTCGGTGGGGGCGGGTGGCGGTTCTGTTATTTATGTGGATAAAGGAGGTCTGCTCAGGGTCGGCCCCCAGAGTGTCGGAGCCAATCCAGGACCTGCCTGTTATGGACTGGGCGATATCCCGGCCGTTACCGATGCCAACCTCTGTCTCGGCCGGCTGGACCCTGAATTTTTCCTGGGCGGCAGGATGAAAATCTATCCGGAGAGAAGCCGCAAGGCTCTGGAAACCGTGGCCAGGAAAATCGGCCGGAGTTTAATTGACACCGCCCTCGGGGTGGTGGCCATTGCCAATGCCAGTATGGAAAAGGCGATCAGAGTTATTTCGGTAGAAAGGGGTTATGACCCGCGCCAGTTTTCGCTGGTCTCATTTGGCGGGGCCGGCGGCCTGCACGCAGTTGAAATGGCCGATCACCTGAGGATCCCCCGGGTAATCATTCCGAGATTCGCCGGCGTGCTGTCGGCTCTCGGGCTCCTGCTGGCCGATTCGGTCAAGGATTATTCCCGGTCGTTCATCCGGCTGGCCCAGGAAACCGGCCCCGAAGAACTGGAGAAATCCTTTAACGAAATGACCGACCAGGCTCTGGCCGAGATGGCCGAAGACGGATTTGGTCCCGATGATATTCTGATTGAAAGACAGCTTGACCTCCGGTATCTCGGACAATCTCATGAACTAACCATCCCCTACCGTTCCGGAGCCTTTCATAAATTCAGTTATCTCCATGAGTTTCACCGTCAGCACCGCCGACTCTTTTCATATTATCACCAGCACCGGCCGGTAGAAATTGTCAATCTAAGGGTCAGGGCGGTGGCCAGGGCTCCAAAAATTAAACTTGAATCCTGCCGGACCAGTCCGGAGATTCCCGCTTCAGCCCGAATAAAAAAGCAATGGCTGTATCATGAAAAGGAGAAATACCAGGTCGAGGTTTTCGACCGCTCCGGGCTTCTGGCCGGAAATAAGATTGCCGGACCGGCTCTCATTGTCGATGCTGAATCTACCACCTTTGTTCCGCCCGATTTTGTGGCCACTACCGACCGGTTCTTGAATTTAATAATTGAAAAGGCAGTCCGAACATGAATCAGTTTGACCCCATAGAACTTGAACTTTTCAAAAATTTATTTACCTCGATAACTGAAGAAATGGCGGCCGTCCTGCAGAGAACCGCCCTCTCGCCCAATATTAAAGAAAGAAGGGATTTTTCCTGCGCCCTGTTCACCAGACTGGGCGAGACTTTTGCTCAGGGCTCCCATATTCCGGTTCACCTGGGGGCTATGCCGCTTTCGGTTCAGGCTGCTTTGCAGGCCTTGGAATTTGAGCCGGGCGATGTGGTCATCCTGAACGATCCCTATAAAGGCGGAACCCATCTACCAGACATCACCTGCATCGAGCCCTATTTCGTCGGAGAGAACCTCTGTTTTCTGGTGGCCAACCGGGCCCATCATTCGGATGTGGGCGGCATAACACCGGGTTCCATGCCTCTGGCCACCGAGATATTTCAGGAAGGGGTGATCATTCCCCCCTTAAAACTTTACCGTCGGGGGCGTCTGAACGAAGAGGTTCTCAGCCTGTTCCTGGCCAATGTCCGGACACCGGAGGAAAGACGGGGAGATATTCTGGCCCAGGTGGCGGCTAATTCCCGGGGGGCCAGGCGGCTGGGCGAAATGTTAAACCGCTATGGACTGGAAAAATTGACGCTTTATGCCGACCAGATTCAGGATTATACAGAAAAGATTCTAAGAGCAACTATCAAAGCTATCCCCGACGGTCTTTATGAATTTGAAGATTATCTGGACGATGATGGGGTCAGCCGGCAGCCGGTCAGGATCAGGGTAGCTCTGACTGTCAGAGACGAAGAAGCCTGGATTGATTTTAGCGGTTCTTCGGAACAGGTAGCCGGTTCCATCAACGCAAATTTTGCCGTCACCTATTCTGCTGTTCTTTATGTCTTCCGGTCGCTGGTGGAAGAAGACATACCATTTAATACCGGTCTGATGAAACCGATAAAGATCATTGCCCCGGAGGGCTCGGTGGTCAACGCCACCTTTCCTTCGGCTCTGGCTGGAGGCAATGTGGAGACTTCTCAGAGAATAGTCGATGTCCTCCTGGGTGCCCTGGCCCTGGCTCTGCCAGGAAAAATTCCAGCTGCCAGCCAGGGAACCATGAACAACGTGGCTTTTGGGGGATTCAATCCCAGAACCAGAACCAGTTTTGCCTATTATGAAACCATAGGCGGCGGCGCCGGAGCCTCGTCCTCCCGGCCCGGTTTGAGTGGAGTTCACTGTCATATGACCAATTCACTCAACACTCCGATTGAAGCTCTTGAAAATTACCTGCCGCTCAAGGTCAGACGATATGCACTGAGAAAGAACTCGGGGGGCGCTGGCCGACTGCCCGGCGGCAACGGGCTGGTGAGAGAATATCAGTTCCAGGTTCCGGTCAACCTGACCATAATCTCAGACAGACGAAAGCTTCGGCCCTACGGTCTGGAAGGAGGCCAGCCCGGCCGGGCTGGAGTCAATTTACTGATCAGAAAGGGACGCCAGAAGGTCCTGGGTTCCAAGGTCAATCTCAAACTGGAAGCGGGAGATATTCTCAGAATTGAGACACCGGGTGGCGGCGGTTATGGACGACCGGAAGAGTAAAACCATCCTCAATCGACAGTCAGGGTCTTGCTGATATTTCTTGGCTGGTCCGGGTCCAGGCCGAGTTCCTGGCTGACATAATAGGCCAGGAGCTGGGCAATCACCACGCTGAGAATCGGGCTCAAATAATAATTATCTGAAACCAGCGGGATCAAAAAGTGGGAGTTAAGTCGCAGGGCCGTATCATCAGGACCGATCAGGGCAATTTTTCCATAGCGGCAGCTGACCTCATTCATATGGGAGATACTCATCCTGGCGTCCTCGGCTGTGCTGATGAAGACCACCCAGTCATCGGGCGAGATTATGGCCAGCGGTCCGTGCTTGAATTCGGAAGAGTACATGGCCTCACAGGGAATGTAAGTGACCTCTTTCATCTTCAGAGCCCCTTCCAGACAGGCGCCATATGACAGGCCATAACCCAGGTAATAGAGATATTTTTTTCCTTTCAGGACTCTGGCCAGTTCTTTGACCGGACCGGGAGTCTGGTTCAAGGTCTCAGCCAGCAGGCCGGGCAATGACCTGAGCTCCCGGCGGGAGAGCGGAGCTCGCAGGTTCTTTATCCTGGCCAGCTCGCAGGACAGCACCAGAAAAGTCAATACCTGGTTAAGAAAGGTCTTGGTGGCCGGAACTGAAATCTCGACTCCGGTCAAAAGAGGCAGATAATGTTTAACCCGGAGCTGAAGAGAAGATCCCAGGACATTGACCAGGGCAATAATATTCCTGGCCTTTTTACTTTCCAGAAGATTAAGAACATTTATGACATCCTTGGTTTCTCCGCTCTGGGAAACCAGGATGAAAGCTTCACGGCCCGGGTCAAAATTTTTGTAAAATTCAGCGAAGGCTCCGGCTACTACCGGAGTGGCTTCCAGATTGCCAATGGCATTGAGGTAACAGGCACCGATGGTACAGGCGTTGTAAGAAGAGCCCGAACCTATCAGGAAAACCCTTCTGACTCTTTTTAACAGGTTGAGTATTTCCGAAAGGTTTTCTTTCTGTTCAAGATAATCCAGAAGGGCTTTAGCTCTTTCCGGTTGCTCATTAATTTCTTTCAGCATGAAATGAGGGAAAGTTCCTTTTTGGGCCTGTTCCAGGTCCAGGCGGCATTCATAGGGTTCCCGCTCGATGTCCTCTCCACTGGACAGGCTCCTGATGCGGTAGCGGTCAGCCGAAAATTCCAGATATTCTCCATCTTTAATGGCCACGATTTTTCTGGTCAGGGGAAGTATCGAGGGCAGGTCGGACGAGCAGCAGATAAAGCCATCCCCCACCCCGAGATAAAGCGAGGAATACTTTTTAACACAGTACATCAGGTCGCTTCCGACCTCAGTCACGCAGAAGGCATAGTCTCCCTGCAGCATCCGGTCGGCTTTTTCCAGCGCCCGCCCCAGGTCTGAAGTCATCTTCAGGGCTTCTTCAACAGCATGGACGCAGACCTCTCCGTCGTTTTCACCACGAAACCTGTGACCGGCAGCGGTCAGCGAGGCAATCAATTCTCTGGTATTGACAATATTTCCGTTATGGGCGCCGACCAGACGTTGCTGACAATCAAAATGGGGCTGGGCATTCCGTGGTAAAGGCTGGCCGAAGGTTGCCCAGCGCAGCTGGACTATTCCCTTATATCCCCTCATTTCCTCAAAATGAAGTTTCTGGTTAACCTCCTCTATTTTCCCCACATCTTTTCTAAGTTCAACCCGGCTGCCGTCAAAAACGCCCATTCCGACCGAATCGTATCCGCGATAGGTCAGACGCCGGCCGGCATCCAGAAGGATTTTTCCCAGGTCGGGACGTTTGCCCCGAAAAATAATGCCGAAAATGCCGCACATGGCCTTCTCCTATGCAAACCGACTTCTTTCTTCCTTCCAGCCCGACCGCTAATCGCGCCCGATCCCACCCACGCTGTGGCTGACCTTTTTAATCTTGCTCTTTTCTATCATCAGTGAACCCTGGTAAGCTACATAATTAAGGAGAATCATTACCCTCTCTTTATCGCTCAGATTCCTGTAGAACAGCCCTTTCAGTCCTTTCAGGGGGCCTTCCATAACCACAATTTCATCTCCGGGCTGTGGTTCCTCTCCGTATTTCATGAATTCAACCAGACCGTTTTTTTCTCTTAACTTAAGACTTCTGATAATCTCTGAGTCAATGGAAATCGGGCCCGAGGAGTTTCCAATCACTCTCTGAACACCCCGGGTATAGATCACTCTCCGGTACTGTTCAGGATATTTAAACTTCAGAAATAGATAGCCAGGAAAAAAGGGCCGGATGACTCCGTCCTGGCGATACTTCGGATTATAGACGGTCAGGCCAGCCCGTCTGAAAAGATCCTCGACCTGAAATTCCTTTTTAGGTTTAGTCCGGATGACATACCACCTTATCATTCTCACCGCTTACCCATCAGCAAAATCTACCCCGGCCCGAAGGCCGCTTCTCTTTTCAGGAGAAAAGATTTTCGATTTCTTTTATCTTCTTCGGGATTTTTGGACCCAGCACCCGGCAGCCGCTTTCAGTAACCAGAACATCATCCTCGATCCTGAGGCCACCAAAATCGAGAAATTTTTCGACGGCGGCGTAGTTTATGAAATCTTGATGTTTCCTTTCCTTTTTCCAGGTGGCAACCAGAGCCGGGATGAAGTAGAGGCCGGGCTCGACGGTCAGCACAAAGCCCGGTTCCAAAGTGCGGGCCAGCCTCAGATACCCCAGACCGAACTGTTCGCTGCGCTTGACAGTCTGATCATAACCGACATGGTTTTCACCGAGATTTTCCATGTCATGGACGTCAAGACCGAGCATGTGACCAAGACCGTGCGGGAAAAACAGAGCATGGGCTCCCTGCTCGACAGCTTCATCCAGGTTGCCCTTCATCAAACCCAAATCATTAAGGGCTTCAGACATAACCCGGGCTGCCCGGAGATGAACCTGGCGATATTTCCGACCGGGACAGATGGACCTGATGGCTTCTTCCTGACCCCGGAGAACAATGGAATAGATATCCCGCTGGCGCTGATTGAACTTTCCTCCGACCGGAACCGACCGGGTAATATCACAGGCATAGTGCCGGGCTGATTCAGCTCCGGCATCCATCACCATCATCCGGCCTTTTTTGAGGACGTCACCGTAAGAGGTTTTATGGAATATCTGTCCATTTATGGTGATGATGGGCGGGAAGGCAAAAGATAGCCCATTGGCTCTCAAGACCATATCCATGAAAGCCAGGACTTCCTGTTCCCTGGCCCCGGTTTTAACTCTGGGCATGGCCGCCAGGTACATTTCCCTGGTAACGGAAAGGGCCTTTTCGATTTCTTTGATTTCTTCCGGGCTTTTTACCGAGCGCAGAGCCACAACAGCCCGGATCAGTTCCACAGAAGCGGAGGATTTTAATTCAGCCGGTGAGATACCCAGCCACTCGGATAGCTGCAGGCTGGTTTCAGCCCGGTAGGGCGGAAGAAAATGAATCGGGCGGCCCTGACCGCGGGCTTTCTGCAAGTACTCCTGAAGTCTGGTGGAAGGCATAACCTGCCTTACTCCGGCTGCCGCTGCCCTATCCTTCATCTGAGGCTGGGGTCCGACCCAGATGATATCTTCGAGAGTGACGTCATCGCCGAAAATTATATCCCGGCCTTCGTCTATATCCACAACTGCGGCCAGCCCTGGAGAATCCAGCCCGAAAAAGTATAAGAATGTGCTGTCCTGCCGGAAAGGATAGGCATTGGCTTTATAATTCATCGGGCTATCGACATTTCCAGGAAAAAGGCAAAGACCTTTCTTGATCAGGCTCCTGAGTTTTTTTCTTCTCTGCTGATAGGTTTCAGGCTTGAACATGAACTCCTCCTAAAATAAGTATTTAGGGACATCTATACCAGATTTTGCAGATTAAATCAAAAGGGTTCCGGAGTAAGAAATCAGACGACTCTTTGTTGAAGAAACAATGGATATTCAATCCGAAAGAGAAAATTGGATAAAACCCAAGGTAGCAGATGGTCAAATAAAAAAAATGGTAGCGGGGGCTGGATTTGAACCAGCGACCTCCGGGTTATGAGCCCGACGAGCTACCT